>CADBMU010000091.1 GCA_902795845.1 uncultured Erysipelotrichaceae bacterium | reverse complement strand
TTAAAAGCACTGCCATTAATCTGCAATATTAATTATACACTATATTTTTATAATGTCAAATAAATATATGCTAAATCTTAGTAAAAATGGTAAAAAAACAACTTTTTTTAACAATTTGATAGTGTAAAGTAAAATATAAAATATTAGACAACCAAGTGTTAATATGAAATAATTTAATAGTAGTAGGGAGTGACTATAGTGGTATATAAGTATAAAATAGTAAAAAACTATGATCTAGAAAAAAAGAATTTAGCTTATATTGCAGGTATTTCTTCAATTGGCATGGCTTATAAGATGTCTCTTGCACCAATAGATATTGCTGATGCATTATTTGTTGAAAGAGAAGCTATAAGAATGCACAAAAAATATAATGATTATTTTGATTTACTTACACCAAAAATGCTTATGAGTATTTCTATTTCAGCAATGAGTATGTCGCAAAATTTAGATAAATACAAACAGAAAGTTATAAAATATAGTTTATAATGAAAGATAATTCAGTAATACAAGTAAATAATAAAGAATATACTGTTGTTTCAATTATCAAAGTTGAAAAAGATAAATTTGCTTATTTAATCAACGTTGATAATTATAATGACATAATGTTTGCTAAAATTAAAAAGAATGAAATAGAAGTAATTGAAGACAAAAGTGTTTTAAAAAATTTAATAAAATTATTTAATTTAAAAATCAATGAAAAAAAGTTAATGGAAAACTGTTAACTTTTTTAACATTAATTATTATTTTATGTTAAAATTAATATAGAGTAGGAAGTGGTATTATGGATACAACAACATTTATACTAGTGGCAATACTTTACTATATTGTGACTGTAGGAATACTTATCTTAGTTTTAAATTTAATATCACGTCATGATAAGAAGAAATATTCTAATGAAATAAATGAACTTGAAAGAGATAAAAATCTTATTATATCTGCCTCAATTTTATCTGAGCTTAATAAAGTTGAACCTTTAGTAAATAATGAAAATATGAGTGAGACATATAATGGATGGCAAGAAAAATTTAAAAAAATAAAAGATGAAGAGGTTCCTAAAATTACTGATGCTTTAATTGAAATAGAAGATCTTTTTCATGAACAAAAGTATAAAGAATTAAAACAAAAAATAGCTGAAACTGAGTTAGAAATATATTATGTAAAAACTAAAGCTAATTTTTTACTAGATGAAATCAAAGAAATTACTTTGTCTGAAGAAAAAAATAGAGATACAATTACAAAATTAAAAGCAAGTTATCGTGAAATAGTTAGTAAATATAACAATAATAAAGAAGATTATAAAGAAGTTGAAGGACCTTTAGAGTTACAATTTGAAAATGTCGATAAATTATTTAGTGCTTTTGAATTGTCAATGGAAAAAAATCAATATACTGAAGTTGGTAAAATAGTAAAAGCTATTGATGATACTATAGGTAATTTAAAAATAGTTATTGAAGAAACACCAAGTATTGTTTTATTGGGTAAAAAATTAATTCCTAAGAAAATAAATGATATAAAAAATATTGAAGAAAAAATGACAAAAGAGGGCTTTAATTTAGGATTTTTGAATATTGATTATAATATAACAGAATCTAATAAAAAAATAGCTGATGTTTTTCAAAGATTAAATGTTTTAAATTTAGAAGATTCTATATTTGAATTAAAAACTATATTAGATTATTTTGATTCAATCTATAATGATTTTGATAAAGAAAAAATAGCTAAAAAAATATATGAAGAATATAGTAGGACTATTTTAATAAAAATAAGCAAGTTAGAAAAAATAAATAATGACTTGTATAAAAAAATTGATGATATTAAATATAGTTATGATCTTACTGATGAAGAAGCTAGTGTTATAGATGTTATTCATCACGAATTAAAAGAATTAAGAAGTGAATACGATAGAGTAATTGATTTGTATCGAAGTAAAAGATCATATTATACAAAACTTGCTAAAGAAATGGAACTTATCAATGTAAAACTTATAAAAACAGAAGAAAAATTAGAGGTTGCTTTAAGAACTTTTGGAAGTTTAAAAGAGGATGAATTAAGGGCAAGAGAGCAACTAGATGATATTAAGGATATTCTTAAAAAAGCTCGTGGTAAAGTTAGAGAATATAAGCTTCCAATTGTACCTAAAAATTATTATGTAGAATTATCAGAAGCAACAATGGCTATTAATGATATTATTAAAGAATTAGATAAAACTCCTATTTCCATAAAAACTCTAAATACTAGGGTTGATACAGCAAGAGATTTAGTTTTAAAAGTTTATACTAATATTAATGAACTTGTTAAAACTGCTAAAATGGCTGAACTTGCTATTGTTTATGGCAATAGATATCGTATTTTAAATAAAGAAGTTGATTTAGGATTATTAAAAGCTGAAAATTCTTTTTACAAAGGTAATTTTAAATTATCCTTAGAAAATGCAATTAATTCAATTAATATTGTTGAACCTGGAATTCATAAAAGACTTATTGATGAATATAAAAACAATTAAAAATGAAATATTACTTTATATTTCATTTTTTGTTTTAATAAATTCTTTTAGTATTTTAGTTAAAGCTCTTTTTTCAATACGAGAGACATAACTTCGAGATATTTTTAATTGCTTTGCAATTTCTTTTTGAGTATATTCATTACTACCACAAAGACCATAACGTTTAATAATAATTTCTTTTTCTCGCTCATTTAATAAATTTAAATACTTATTTAATAAACTAATATTATCTTTTGTATGAATAATATCATTCATATCAGGACTATTATCTTTCAAAACATCAATTAAATTAATCTCATTTCCATCTTTATCATAACCAATAGAGTCATTTAAACTTACATTATTTAAATTCTTTTTATTACTCCTAAAAAACATTAAAATTTCGTTTTCAATACATCTTGCAGCATAGGTAGTAATTTTTGTAGATTTACTATTATTGTAAGAATCTATTCCTTTTATTAAACCAATGGTTCCAATACTTATTAAGTCATCAGAATCAATATTCTTTTTTTCAAATTTTTTTACTATATGGGCTACTAATCTTAAATTATGTTCTATTAAAATATTTCTGGCATTCTTATCACCATCTAACATTAATTTTATATATTTATCTTCTTCATCCTTGTTTAAAGGCTGTAAAAATACATTATTTGAGTAACTTCCGGTAAGAAAGCACAAATCTTTTATTAAATTTACTAATGTTAAAAACATCTTCCACTTCCTTTATAAAATAATATTGTTTCTAAAAAACTTTATGCTATTTATTTTAAAAATAAGATTAATATGGTATAATACAGTTGCTTAGAAGAGGTGTTAAATATGAAAAAAATTAATCAAAAACAAAAAAATATAATGAAATTAGCTGGGACATTTTTATTTTGTATAGCTCTAATATTAATTTTAAATTTGATTTTTAATAATAATGAAAAAATAGCTAAAAAATATACTGGTACGTGGGTAATAGGATATAATTTTTATGAAGGAGAAACTGAAGAAAATTTGCTTTATACATTTGTACAAGAACTACATTTATTAAAGGATGGAACATTTTATACTAAAGACATAACTACTCCTAAAAATGCCAATGATACATCTATTACTGGTACTTATGAAGTATCAAACGATAAACTTATTTTTTCTTTTAAACAAAATAATGAAGATAAATCATATATATTAACTTATGATGATGAAAAATTATGTTCAGATTCTAAATGTAATAAATATTATACAAGAGATAAAGTAGATAAATATTTTATAATGCATAATGCATCTATTAAAACAGAAGAGACAAGTAAAGAAGAATAGAGGAGTAATTAAAATGGATATATTAGTTCCAGATATATATGCTCAAAGTATATATTCAATAGATTATGAAAAGCTAAAGAAAAGAAATATTAAATGTTTATTAATTGATTTAGACAATACTATTGCTCCCATTGATATTAAAGAACCTGATAAAAAAATAAAAGAATTATTTAATGAACTTGAATGTATGGGTTTTAAGATTATAATTATTTCTAATAGTCCTAAAAACAGAGTAAGACCTTTTAAAGAACATTTAAATGTTGATTCAGCTTATTCTGCACATAAGCCTTTTTCTAAAAAATATAATAAAATATTAAATAATTATAAATTTAAGGATACTGAAATAGCTTGTATTGGAGATCAATTATTTACTGATATTTTGGGTGCTAATAGAAATAATTTAACGAGCATTTTAGTAAATCCAATGAGTAGTAATGATTATTTTTGGACAAAAATTAATAGATATTTTGAAAAAAAAGTATATAAGTATTTTGAAAAAAGAGAAATTTTAATAAGAGGAAAATATTATGATTAAAAAATGTATAGGTTGTGGTATTACACTACAATGGGACGATGAAAATGAACTAGGATATATAAAAAAAGATAAAATTAATGAAGCTAAATATTGTCAAAGATGTTTTAGATTAATGCATTATAATGAAATGAATTATACCAAATTACCAATTAATCAAAAAACAATATTAAAAAATGTTAACGATAAGAAATATTTAGTATTTTTTTTAGTTGATCTATTTAACATTAATAAAGAAGTAATAAGTACTTTTAATTCTATTAAAAATCCTAAATGTTTAGTTATTAGTAAAACCGATTTACTTCCTAAATCTTTTAATTTTGAAAAAATAAAATTATGGTTAAATAAGAATTATCATATAAATGATGAAATTATTTTTTTAAATTCTTTAAAGAAATATAATATTAATAAAATTTTTAAAGTAATGGATGAGTATAAAACTAAAAAATGTTTTATGATGGGATATACTAATTCAGGTAAATCAACACTACTTAATACTATTACTGGTAGTGATAATAAAATAACTACCAGTATGTTACCGAACACAACACTTAATTTTATAAATATTTATTATGATGATTATATTTTTATAGATACTCCTGGTTTTGATTTAAATAATAAAATTTATAATAATGATGATTTTGATTTTATAAAAAAAATTAATAATACTAAATTTGTAAAACCAGGTGTTTATCAAATGCAAAAAAATTCTAGTATTTTAATTGAAAATAAAATTAGAGTTAAAAATTTAGGAAATGATAATAGTTTTATCTTTTACATGAGCAATAATATTAATTTAAGTAAAGTTTATGAAAATAATGATCGATTAGAAGAATTTGAATTAAAAACTTATCATGTTAAAGATAATACGGATTTAGTAATAAAGGGATTAGGCTTTATAAATATTAAAAAGAGTTGTGATCTTAATATTTATACTTTGGATCATAGTATTATTGAATTTAGAAAATCGTTTTTAGGAAGTGATTTTTATGAGTAAAATAAAAGTTATGAGTGAAAATTTAGCTAATAAAATTGCTGCTGGTGAAGTGGTAGAAAAATGTTCATCAGTAGTTAAAGAATTAGTTGAAAATAGTATTGATGCTAAATCAACACAAATAATTATTACACTAGAAGATGGAGGACTTCATTTAATAAAGGTTTTGGATGATGGGATTGGAATGGATGAGGTAGATGCAAAACTTGCTTTTCAAAGACATGCAACATCTAAAATTTATCGAGATGATGATTTATTTTTTATAGGGACTTTAGGTTTTAGGGGTGAAGCACTACCATCAATAGCATCAGTTTCAGAAGTAGAACTTAAAACTTGTAATGGCGATATTGGGACAAAGATTCATATAAAAGGTGGAACCCTTATTAGCGAAGAAAAAACAGATGCCAAAAAAGGAACAAGCATTACAATAACTAATCTTTTTTATAATACACCAGCACGTTTAAAATATTTAAAAACAGAACAAAGTGAACTTGCAAACTGTGTATCATTAATTGAAAGAGAAGCACTTGCCCATAGTAACATTGCATTTACTCTAATAAATAATGATCATATAGTTGTAAAAACTAGTGGTAGTGGGAATTTACATAAAACTATTCATGAAATTTATGGCTTAAATATATCTAATAAAATGTTAGAAATAAAAAACAGTTGTGATGATTTTGATATATATGGATTTGTTTGTAAACCAGAAGTATTAAAAAGTAATAGGAATCATATGATAACTATTGTTAATGATAGAGTAGTTAGAAATAATGATATAAATAGATGTATTAATGATGCATATTATATGTATAAACCAGATTCAAAATATCCTGTTGTTGTTATAAAAATTGATACTGATCCAACACTAATAGATGTAAACATTCATCCAACTAAACAAGATATTAAAATAGCAAAAATGGATGTATTAAGTGATTTATTATTTAAAACCATAAAAAATGCTTTATACAAAAATTTACTAATACCTGATGCAAATAAAGATACAATAGAATTACCTAGTACTTTTAATGAAGAAAAAAATACAATAGTAAATGATAAAATTCAAGAAAATACTGAAGAAAAAGAGTATGTTCAAACAGAACTTAATTTAAGTTCTATAATTAAAGAAGATAGTGAAGAATACGATGATAAGAAAGATGAAAATATAATAATAAACAAAGATTTAAAATTATTAGAACTTCACCCTATCGGAGTAATCCATAAAACTTTTATTGTATGTGAAAATGAAGATGGTATGTATCTAGTTGATCAACATGCTGCCCATGAAAGAATTAATTATGAAAAAGTTTTAGATGCTATGAAAGATAAAAAAATTATGAAAACTAGTATGTTAATTCCAATTACAATTGAACTTTCTGCTAGTGAATTTATTGATATTAAACAAAATTTTGAATTTATTAGAAATTTAGGATTTGATATTGATGAATTTGGTATTAATACAGTAGTAATAAAAGAACATCCTACTTGGTTAAATCAAGGTTATGAAGAAGAAACTATTAGAAAAATGATTGATATAATCTTACTGGATAAAAAGAAATTTAATCCAGTAGAGTTTAATGATCGTCTAGCTGCTAGTATGGCTTGTAAAATGAGTATAAAAGCTAATATGGATATAAGTCATGATGTTCAAGTAGAATTGTTAAAAGAACTAGTACAATGTAGAAATCCATATAATTGTGCTCATGGTAGACCTACTATTATCAAATTTTCTAATTATGATTTAGATAAAATGTTTAAAAGAATAATGAATTAACATTAGAAAGGTAAAGATATGATAATTTGTGTAGTTGGGCCAACTGGAGTTGGTAAAACAAAAATGAGTGTAGAACTTGCTAAAAAATATAATGGAATAATAGTTAACTGCGATGCAATGCAAGTTTATAAAGAAATGGATATAGCTACAGCTAAAGTAACGGAAGAAGAAAAAGAAGGTATAAAACATTACCTTTTTGATATTTGCAATTTAGAAGATAATTATACTATTTTTGATTATCAAAAAGATGCTAGAAAAATAATAGAAGAAAATAAAGAAAAAAATATTATTTTTGCTGGTGGATCTGGATTATATTTAAAATCAGCCTTATTTGACTATCGTTTTTCTAATGATGAGGATAATAATACTTATGATAATCTTACAAATGAAGAATTATATGATTTATGTATAAAAAAAGATAAAAATATGAATATACACGTAAATAACAGAAAAAGGTTAATAAGATTTTTAAATAGAAAAGAAGAAAATGTTGTAGAACCAAAATTGTTATATAAAGATGTTTATTTTATAGGGCTTACTACATCAAGAGATAATCTTTATCGAATAATAAATGAACGTGTAGATAAAATGATGGAAAATGGATTGTTAAAAGAAGCAAAATATTTTTATGATAAAAAAGTTAATTGTAAAGCTTTAAATACTGTAATAGGTTATAAAGAATTATTTAAGTATTTTGATAAAGAATGTAGCCTTCAAGAAGCATTGGATTTAATAAAGAAAAATTCAAGACATTATGCTAAAAGACAATATACCTGGTTTAATAATCAAATGGATATTGAATGGTTTGATGTTCTTTATGATAACTTTAATAACACAGTAGAAGAAGTAATAAAATTTATAGATAATGGTAAGAAATAGCAAGAAATTGCTATTTTTTTATGCTTTTTAGAAGAAATTAACAATAAAAAAAAGGAAATGAGACATTTTTTTGTAATAAGATAGTAGGAGGTGCAATTATAATGCCGATGAAAAAAGTCTCATTACTTACTGA
>CADBMU010000090.1 GCA_902795845.1 uncultured Erysipelotrichaceae bacterium | reverse complement strand
TAATAATTATTCAGTTATTTATAATAATAGCATTATTCATTGTAATAATAGTTATTATTTGTAAATAACAAAAAAAGCATCTTTATTCTTAAAACCTGAATAAAGATGCTTGAAACAAAACTTTGTGGCAAGCATCAAGTCCCAAAAGACTTTTTGCTTCTCACTAAATTAATAATATCATATTATGGCTAATTTTTCAAATAACTTCTCAAAAAAATAAGAGAATATGAAAATAAAATTATTTATCGGCATTATTGATTTTTAATTATTATGCTTAATCATAATGCTTATACATAATAAAACAAACCTTATTTCAAAATAGGTTTGTTTTTTAATTCAAATTCATAAGAACTACTGGTTGTGAGCATTTCATAAATTAAACTAGCTTTTAATTCATATTTAAATATTTTAGAATCATGATTTACTTTAATTGGAACAACCAGTTCTTTTTTTATAGAATTTAAATATTTTTTTCCTTTATCATTAAATCCTAAAACATGGATATAATCTATTAAAATATCATTATCTTCTTTTAACAATCCAACTAATATGTGAACTAACATTCTATTTAATTTATTGTAAGTATATCTCTTAGTTTTTAATTTTTTTAATAAATCTTCTACATTGTTTACTTCTAAAATAACTTTTTTTAATTTATTTTCAATTCCTTCATCGACAGTTAAATATTTAGCTAAATTATGTTCAGTTATTATTTTATATTTTAATATTTCAAAATATTTATCGTAATTAATATTATTAATATTATTAATAGATTCTTGAGGAAGATAATTATTTATAGATTCATTTTTTTTCAATTTGTTACGAATATTACTCGCACTAATTATTGTTTTATTACTTTTTAAATCATGATAAGAACTAGTTCTTTTTATTACAATAGGTTCAATATCAAAATTATTTTGTTTTATTGCTTTAATATAAGAAATTCCAAGTAAATCATTAGGGTTATTAAAATCAAAATTAATATTTAAAGCTTTCGACATTGCAGTAGGGTAATTTAGTCCCTTATCTAAATATTCTTTAACTTTTTGATTATAATTATTATCATATAATTGAGTTTCTACAATCTTATTTAAAATATCAAGACTATTGCATTCACTTCCAAAAATAATTTTATCTACTTTAAAATTATTTAAAATTTTTAAAGCAGCATTTGCAAACTTATCAGCACTTTGACTACCATAAACAAAAGGTAATTCTAAAACTACATCAACACCATTATTTAAGGCAATATTTGCTTTAGTAATTTTGTCTAAAATACTAATTTCACCACGTTCTAAAAAATAACCATTTAAAACTAAAATAATAATACAGTCCTTATATAATTTTCTTATTTTTTCAATATGATAAATGTGCCCATTATGAAAAGGATTGTACTCACATATAATTCCAACTATCTTCATTTGTATCACCAACACCTGTAGTTTACCAAAGAAATACTAAAATAACAAACTTTTATGTAAATATTGTTTCTTTTTTGATTTATAATTAGATTAAAATAGTATATAATAAAAGAAGAAAGAGTGGTCTTTATGCAATACAAAAAATTTGAAGGCAGTACATATAATATTTATACAGTAAAAACTGATAAATTTAAAAGTTGTATTATTAACGTTATCTTTAGAGATAATATAGAAAATCCGGAAATTCTAGCTAATTTAAGTATGCTAAAATCTCTAATGGTTGATAGTTCTAAGAATTACCCTAATAGGAGAGAATTATCCATTCGTTGTGAAGAACTTTATAATGCATCTTTCTTTGCAGCAGTTCATCGTTTAGGAAATTCTTATGAATTAAATTTAGGAACTGAATTTATTAATCCTGAGTTTGTTAAAGAAAAAGATTATTTAGACGATATTATAAAATTTAATTTTGAT
This sequence comes from uncultured Erysipelotrichaceae bacterium, assembly GCA_902795845.1. Taxonomy (GTDB): domain Bacteria; phylum Bacillota_I; class Bacilli_A; order RF39; family UBA660; genus RUG14121. Next base: position 2,330 of record CADBMU010000090.1, on the reverse strand, counting down.
ATGATATTAAACCCTAATGTTACTAATGATGAATTTGACTTAAAATCTTTTAATGTTGTAAAAAATAAATTAATTACTGCTACTAAAAGAGTGCATGAAAGTGGACCTAAATATGCAATAAAAAGAGCATTCTACAATATGGATCCAGAATCTTTATCATCTTTATATATGGAAGAAAGTGATTATGAAAGAATAACTCCTTCAAGTTTATATAAAGCTTATACTGAAATAATTAATAAATCAATATGTGATGTTTACGTAATTGGTAACATGGATATGGAAGATGTTGCAAGTAAAATTAAAGAAATATTTAATATTAAAATGGTAAAAAATCATACATTTGAATTATATACCAAAAATAAAAAAAGAAAAAAAATAAAAGTTGTTAAAGAGACTGATGAATTTTTACAAGCTAACCTTGTAGTTGGATATAATATTGATGATTTAAATGAAACTGAAAAAATAGCAATTAGATTCTTCATTGAAATATTTGGTGGTGGTATGAATTCTAAACTTTACCAAAACCTTCGTGTTAAAAATTCCTTATGCTACGGTGTAAGACCTATTTATTATAAGTATGATAATTTATTATTTGTTCATGTTTCATTTGATGAATGTAATTATGATAAAACTGTAAAATTAATTAAAGAATCTATGAAAGAAATGGTTGATGGCAAAATTAGTGAAGAAGAATTTGATAGGGCTAAAAAATCATTACAATTTTCATTCAAATTATCGAAAGATAGTATTGGAAGTATACTAGATAATTATATTTTCAATAACTTAGGTGAAATACCTCTTTTAGAAGATTATGAAAATAAAATAAATGATATAACTTTAGAAGATGTTATAAATGTAAGTAAAAAATTTACACCAAATTTTGTTTATTTGCTAGGTAAGGGGGATAATAAATAATGGAAAAAATAATTATTAATGGTTTAAAAGAAGAAATTTATTATGAAAAATTACCTTGCGGATTAGATGTTTATTTATGGAGTAATGAAAAGATTAATAGCTTTTTTGCTTCTTTAAATGTTAATTATGGCTCTATACATACGGAGTTTAAACTTAAAGGTGAAAAAAATTATCGTAAAGTACCTAATGGTATAGCTCATTTTTTAGAACATGTTAATTTTAATATCAAAGGTGGAACAGCATATGATTTGTTTGATAAACTAGGTAGCGATATTAATGCTTTTACTACTTTTGAATATACTTCTTACCATGTTTCAGGAGCTACTAATTTAAAAGATAATTTAAATTGCTTGTTAGATTATGTTTATACACCTTATTTTAAGAAAAATTTAATAAATAATGAAAAAGGAATAATTACTGAAGAAGCTAGAGCTGGTCTTGATAATCCAGGAGCAGTATGTTTTTATAAAGAATTAGAAAATACATTAATTAATGATAAAAGAAAAAATAAAATAGTAGGGGATCTAGAAGATATAAAAAATATTACCTTAGAAGATGTAGAACTTGTTTATAATACTTTCTATCATCCAGAAAATATGTTTATGATTGTAACAGGTAATATTGATGTTTATGAAACAATGGCTTGTATTAAAGAAAATATGAGTAAGAAAAAATTTGATAAATATAAATATCCTGAAATAAAAAAAGTTAAAGAACCTTCTAAAGTAGTTAAGAAATTCGAAGAAATAGAAGGAAATGTTCAAATACCTTTAGTGTCTGTATGTATTAAAGTTGCTAAAAATAGGTTAAAGAGTTCTCCAAAAAATAATATAGCATTATCATTAATATTAAGAAGTAATTTTGGAGCTACTTCAGAATTTAGAAATGAATTAATGGAAAATAAATTAGTTACTGGGTTAAATTATTCAAGAACCGCAGTTGATGACAATATTTTAATAAAAATAGGAGCAAGTACTAACTATCCAGAAGAAGTTATAAAATTAATTAAAGATAAAGTAAATCATTTAGAAATTACTGAAGAAGATTTTAATAGAAAGAAGAAAGCATCAATAGCAAGTCTTGTATTCTTATATGACGACTGTGAGGAAGTTAATATGAATATTCAAGATGATATAATTTACAGTGATGATCATAAGATTTTAAATAATATTAAGGAAATATATGAAGAATTAACTTATGATGAAATTTTAGAAGAGCTAAAAAATATTGATACGACTAATATGGCAGTTGGTATAATGAAACCAAAAGCTAATAAAAATTAGAACTTTAAGTTCTTTTTTTTATATTTTAGTAAAACATTTGTCACCATTTGTCGAAAGCCTTGAAATATAAAGAAATTACTATATAATATCGTCTCGAGAAGCAAAAAGAAGATGCTTGCCACCATACTTAGG
>CADBMU010000089.1 GCA_902795845.1 uncultured Erysipelotrichaceae bacterium | reverse complement strand
CAATGGATATATGACTTTAAAGGTAATGAAGTTTTGAAAAAACCTGTGGATAAAGCTCAAAAATTTGTTCATATGTGTGATTATTTAGCAAGTAGAAAATTTTTAAATGTGGAATTTGATGCTAATAATGAAATAATTGACTAAATTAGCATTTTGTAGTATAGTATTTGCAAGTTAAAGGGGGAATATTATGTACGAAAATAAAAATAAACGTGGATTACATATTGATCTACCTTCGTTTAATTTTCCTAAATTTAAAAGAAATAAAAAAGCTAGAAATACTTTATTAAATATAATTGCGAAGTTAGCTATTGTCTGTTTATTCTTTTTTATATTTATCATATGTATTTCAAGATTTGGTAAAAATATAAATTCTAAAGATTATAATACAAACAGTTTTAACCCAAATCTAACTTATATTAAAGATACAATATTAAAATATTATGATAATAAAAATAACTTACCAAAAATAAATGGCGATTCATCATCATATACTATTGATGAATTAGCAAATAAAAAAATTGTTAAAAAAAGTAAGATAGATAATTCTCAAAATTGTAATTTAAAAAAGAGTTATATAATTGTAACTAAAACAAGAGATAAAATGTACGATTTAAAAATAACATTAATATGTAATGATATTGAAGAAGAATTAGAATATACTTTCAAAAAATAGAAAAGTTTTTACACTTTTCTATTTTTTATATATTAAACACATATCTTGGTTCAAATTTGTTTCTTCCATAACTTCAGTTGACATAATTGATTGGATTGATCGAATGTAAAGGTTATAAAAATTATCACTTCCAAATACTTTATTTCGAAGTTCTTTATTAAAAATTGCAACATCTTGATCTAAATATTTTGGCTCATATAAATACCCGGCAACCATAAAACCATCTTGTTTTAAATAAGTAGCTAAATATTTTAAAACATTTTTCATTTTTAATAGTTTTGTCTCTTGATTATTTATTTTATCTAAATTATCATAATTTGAAAAAATAGAATCACAATATTGAATTATATTAGAAAAATACATAAAATCAAATTTAGAATGTAAATATGCTGGTAAACTTTTAATATTAGCATTTATAAATTCAATGTTTAATCTATTTATATTTTTTTGTAATTCTTTGTAAGAACTTTCATTAAAATATCCTACTGTTTTTTCAAGTATTTGACACGATGGTTCATCATATGTAAAAAGTCCAAAAGGAGTACGTATTTCAAGAGAAGAAAAACAGTTATATAATTCTATCCAAAAAAGATATGAATCTTTATCTAAGTACTTTTTTATGATGTTAAATTCATTATAATCAAAAGCATTTTTATTACTTCGATGATTATTATATTCTTCAAAGCAAAAGAATTTCTTATAATCTTCAAAAGTTAATCCAGCCATCATTGCTGCTTTTTTTAATTTATAATAATATTTTGTTAAATTATTTATATCAAATGTTGTAATACTTTTAGCACCTTTTAAATACATATCAAATATTTGATCAGAACTTGCTAAAATAGATAAGCAATCTTTATCTTTCAAGTTAAAGTAAGATAATAATTCTTTAATATTTTCATTACAAAATGGATAAATAAAATCAAATAAATCTTGATTATAACTTTTTCTAATATGAACTTTTGCATTATGTATAGCAACATTTACTTCTTTCATAATATTACTTCCTTTAAGTTGATATTCTATCACAAATAAATTCAAAATAAAAGATGGTTTAAGCCATCTATTTGTCTCTTAATCTACAATTAAATTTATTTGGTATTTCTGCACTAATTTTATTAAATACATCCATAACTTCTTCCTCATTCAAAGTTCTATTACTATCTTTAAATATTAAATTGAATGCAATTGATTTTTCATTTTCACCTATTTTATCGCCTTCATAAATATCAAAAATTTTAATTTCATTTAATAATTTTCCACCAACTTTTTTGATTGCTTGAATCAAACTATCAGCAGTTATTTCTTTGTTTACAACAAATGCTATATCTTTAGAAACACTTGGAAATTTAGCTATTTCTTTATATGCCATTCTTGTTCCTTTGTTTGCTAGAACTTTATCAAGGTTAATCTCTAAAACATAAACATCGTCTTTTAAAACATTTGGATGAACTTTACCAATAATCCCAACTTCTTTACCTTGTAATTCTATTACTGCAGATTGATATGGATGTAACTCTTTTGGAAGATTATCATTTACAACTAATCTATATCTATTTTCATATCCTAAATAGTTCATTAATTCTTCTAATACACCTTTTATATGGTAAAAATCAACTTTAGTATTTTTTATAGATTCATAATAATCTCCAGTCATTAATGCTGCTAATTTATTATCTTCTTTGTACTCACCATTTTCTTTATAAAAGCCTTTTCCCATTTCAAAAATACAAATATTATTTTGATTATGTGATTTATTATATAAATATATTTCTTTTAAAGAATAAAGTAAGCTATATCTTAAAGTTTTTCTATCTTCACTCATTGGATCAGAAAGATTTATTTCAGTAAAATTATCATTTGTAAATTTATGAACTTCTTTATTTGGTATTAAAGTATAACTCATAGTTTCACTAAGACCTAAAGAAATCATTTTATTTCTAATACTACGTTTTGTTTTATCATAGTAACCATTAATGACACTTAAATTAGGTAATTTGCCAATTATATTATCCATACCATACATTCTACCAGCTTCTTCAATTAAATCTTCTGGTATTGAAATATCTAATCTTCTTGAAGGAACTAGTACTTCAAGTTCGTTGTCAGTAATTTTTACATCGAATCCAAGAGCTTCATAAATACTTTTTACTTCATCAATTTTTAAATCAATTCCTAAAACTCTATTAATTTTATCAATTGTAAGTTTAATTTTTTTATTTTCTACTTTACTTTCATTATATTCTAACATTCCACCAACTATTGTGGCATCAGCATATTTTTCTAGTAAAGCACAACTTCTTTCTATTGCCATATAAGTTCTTTTAGGATCTAGGCCTTTTTCAAATCTATTTGATGCTTCACTTCTAAGTATTTTCTTAGATGTTTTTCTTACTTTTATATTATCAAATATAGCAGATTCTATAATTATATTTTTTGTATCATTTTCAACTTCTGTTGAAAGACCACCCATTACACCAGCAAGTCCAACTGCACAAGAGTTATTAGCTATTACAATATCATCAACACTTAAATTTCTTTCTATATTATCTAATGTAGTTAATTTTTCATTTTCTAAAGCTTGTCTTACAACTAATGTATCACCTAATCTATCTGCATCATAGAAATGTAGAGGTTGACCTGTTTCTAACATAACATAATTCGAAATATCAACTACGTTATTTATTGGTCTTATACCTGATGCTATAAGTCTATTTTTGATAAAATCAGGACTTTCTTTAATAGTAACATTAATTGCTTTTTTAGCTAAAAATAATGAGCAATCAGGAGTTTTAATTGAAATATTAAACATGTCTTTAATATTTTCCTTGTTTTCATTATACTTTAAATCTATATCTTTAACTTTTTTATTATAAATTGCTCCAAGTTCATAAGCAAGTCCTAAAATACTTAATAAATCTCCTCTATTAGAAGTAAGTTCAAAATCAATAATTTCATCATCAAGTTGCATAACTTTAATAGGGTCTATTCCTACTTTTGTATCTAAAGGTAGTTCATGAATACCAGCTTTATCTTTTTCTTCTAAGAATTTATTATCAAGTCCTAACTCAGCTTTAGAACAAAGCATTCCATTAGACTCAACACCTCTTATAACACCTTTTTTTATTTCTCCTCCTGGTAGTTTAGCACCAGGTAATGCAACTATAACTTTAAGTCCCATTCTAACATTAGGGGCCCCACAAACTATATTTAAAACCTCATTACCTACATTAACCTTACAAACATTTAAGTGATCACTGTCCGGATGATTTTCACATTCTATTACTTCACCAGTAATTAAATTTGTACAATTTATTAATGGTCTTGCTTCGTCATATTCATTACCTACAGAAGTCATTGCTTCAGCTATTTCATTAATAGAAAGATTATCATCTAAATCAATATAATCTTTAACAAATTTTCTACTTAAAATCATTAGTCTTCATCCTTTCTATCAAATTGTTCAATAAACCTTATATCATTTCCATAAATAGTTCTAATATCTGGAATACCATATTTAAACATAGCAAATCTATCGATTCCTGTTCCAAAAGCGAATCCTTGATATTTTTTAGAATCATATCCGCTCATTTCTAATACATTTGGATGAACCATACCAGCACCTAAAACTTCGATCCAACCAGTTTGTTTACAAAGATTACATCCTTTACCACCACATTTAAAACAAGTAACATCAACTTCTACAGAAGGTTCTGTAAATGGGAAATAACTTGGTCTAAATCTAACTTTAGTTTTTTCTCCTAATATTTTTTTACAAAATAATTCTAAAGTTCCTTTTAAATCTGCCATTGAAATATTTTCATCAATAACTAATCCTTCTATCTGCATAAATTGATGTGAATGAGTTGCGTCTTCATCACGACGATAAACTTTACCAGGACAAACAATTCTAATAGGGCCTTTTTCTTTATTTTCCTCCATAGCTCTTACTTGAGCAGTAGATGTTTGACTTCTAAGTAAAAATCTATCTATTTCATTTTCTAAGTAGAATGTATCTTGGGCATCACGAGCTGGATGTCCAATTGGTAAATTTAATTTTTGAAAACAATTTTCATCGCTTTCAATTTCTAATCCTTCATAAACAGTATAGCCCATTGAAACAAATATATCTTCAAACTCTTCAACCATTCTACTCATTGGGTGTTTACTACCTCTTCTTAATTTCTTTGAAGGTAATGTTATATCAATTTTTTCACTTTCTAATTTTTCATTTAAAATTTTATCTTCAATTTCTTTATTTTTATTTTCTACTAAAGCATTGATACTTTGTTTAACTTCATTAATCTCTTTACCAATAGTTTTCTTTTCTTCTACTGTCATATCTTTCATTTTAGATAATAATTCTTGTAATTCACTTTTTTTACCAAGATATTTAGCTTTAACATTAGCTAAATCAGCACTTTTTTCACAAGCACTTATTTCATTTTTAGCATTTTCTAATATTTTTTCTAACTCTTTCATCATTAAATCCTTTCTATAAAAAAACGTCTCTTACATAAAAGTAAGGGACGAAAATAACATTTTCCGCGGTACCACCCAAATTCAAGGTATACTTGCTCTTTATAGTTTAAAGCACTACATACTTTTAAAAGCTCTAATAAGTGAATTTCACCCTATTAATTAACTGCAATTTTTCCACCATCTAAATTACTCTCTAAATAAGTTTAATAGAATTACTTAAATTATCTTCATTGCTTTTTCAATAAGTTTATTCTAACACTAAATAATAAAAAGTGCAAATTATTTTGCACCTTATATTTGCTCTTTTAATTCTTTTGCAAGTTCATTTTTCAAATCAGAATCTTCTACTTTTACAATATAAGTATCTAATCCTTCAATAAGTTCTTTAAATATAGCAACATTATTAGGAAGTATTTGTTTTTCTTCATCTACTCCCATAACCATAAAATACTTACATCCTTGATAAAATGTTTCATTTAAAACTATATATTTTTCATTATTTTCTAATGTTATAATTGTATTTACTGTTAATCCCATTTTATCACCTCTAAGAAACATAATCGCCAATTAAGAATTCATTATTCGTTGGTTCATTATCTTCTGAATTTTCTTCTAAAGATTCAACATTAATTACTTTTAATTTATCTTCTTTTTCATTAACATCAGTTACTTCTAAATTTAACTCTTCGTCATCGATTACTGGTAAAGAATCTATGGTAACTTCATTATTAATTTGTTCTAAATTAACTGTGTTTATTGGATTATCTTCAATTACAGTTTTATCAATACTATCATTTTTATTTTCTTTTGCTTGTTCTATTACATTATTTTCTTCTAAAGTATTAATATCTACAGAATCTTCAATATTTTCAGATTCTACAGCATCATTTTCAAAAGAATTCATTTCTGCTCCAAGCGCTAATTCAATTTCATCATAGATTTCTTCTGGAGATTTTTTTAGACTTTGTCTCTTTTTAATTGCTTTAATATTATCATTTAATTCTTTAAGTTTATTTTTATCATTTTCAATTTCTATAGTATTCTTCGACTTACTTGAAGTCATAAGTATTTTTTCTAATTCTTTTATTTCTGTATCAATAACATTTATATCTTCTTTTAATTTATCAATGTAATTTTTTTCTATATCAAAACTTTTTGTTATTAAATCTTTACGATCATTTTTATAACATTCAAGTAATTTATTGATATTGTCTAGTTCCTCTTTCTTTTTATCAAGAGCCGCTTGTAAAGAAGATCTTTTTGATAAAGTTAATTCTTCATTTTCAAAATTGCTATTAAATTCATTTATCTTATCCTCAATTACTTTAACCTCATTTTCACAATAATTAATTCTATTATTTAAATCTTCTAACTCAACTGTATCAGTAGATTTAATTTTTTCACTTAATTCATTAATATCTTTTTCTATATTACTTTTTTTATCTTGAATAAAAGTTAATCTATCTTTAATTAAAGTTGTATCTACACTCTCGTAATTTTTAGAATTTATCATTGATGAAAATTCATCTCTTTTAGCTTCAGCATTTTCTAATTCTATTTTTAGATTTTCACTTGCATTAACACCATTAATTGTCATGTAAGGAATTTCAAGAATTAAATCTTTTAATTCTTTTACTTTTTTTAAGCAACCAGTTTTATCATCATCTAAAAGATAATTTTTAGCTTCTTCAGCTATCATTAAAGGATTTTCTAATATTTTATTTTTAGAACTTTCTAAGTCTTTTACTTTCTTTTCTAATAATTCTAAAGATTCTTGATCTTCTTTTTTTAAATCATTATTAACATATCCACGTTTATTTAAAAGATTAGCTTTAACGTCAAGTAATTTTTCTGTTTCATCATCTATTTTTACTTTTAGTTCTTTTTTAGAAAAACTTAAGACTTCTAATTTTCCTTGAATTTTCTCATAATCTTTAGTTAATTTTGTTAATTCTTTTTCATTACTCTTCAATTTTTGTTCATTTTCTTTTAAGAGAGTTTTAAAATTTTCTTTGTCAAAATCAAAATTTGAAGCAATTTTTTCTTTTAAAATTTCTATAAAAGCATTTTGTTCAACTATTTCTTTTTTTATTTTTTCAATTTTATCATGTTGATTTTGCTCTAATATTGATTGCTTTACTATTTGATTTTCTAATTCTTCCAATGATTTTTTTATAGATTTAATTTTTTTAGCTAAAGATATTTCGATATTTTTATCAACTATTTCTGCACTAGCATCAAAATACTTATCATCGTTCATTGATGATTTTAATTCCTTTATATTTAAATTTATTTCTTTAATAGAGCATTCAATTTCACGTAACTCTACTTTTAAAGTTTCAATATTTGATTGTGGTTCACTTATTTTCAAAAGTGAATCTATTTTTGCAATAACTTCATTTTGCATTTTAGTCAACTCCCTTATTATAGACTAACTACATGATATCATAGAAATAAAAGTTTTGCAATTAGTCGCATTAAAAAAAGAATAAATTTAATTATTCTCTTATTTAACATATGGTATTAAAGCCATAAATCTTGCATATTTAATTTGTTGTGCAATATGTCTTTGATGTTTAGCACATGCACCTGTCATTCTTCTAGGCATTATCTTACCTTTTTCATTAATATATTTATTAATAATCATAACATCTTTATAATCTACACTTTTACCAGCGCACATTTGACATATTTTTTTCTTTTTTCTATAAAATTCAGCCATGATCTTATCTCCCTTCTTTAAAATGGTAAATCATCGTCACTAAGGGCTATTTCATCACCAAAGTCTTTAAATGGATCTTCTGATACATCAGCTGTAGGTGCTGAAGAAACAGATTCTCCAGAATTATAATTTTCATTATTAAAGTTTGTATTGCTAGCTTTTGTTCCTAAAAAAGTAACATTATCACAAACAACATCAGTAGTATATCTTTTTGTACCATCTTGTGCATCATAACTTCCAACTTGAATTCTACCTTCTACTGCAACTTGACTACCTTTTGTGCAATATTTTGCAACATTTTCAGCTTGTCTTCTCCAAGTTAAGCAACTAATAAAATCAGTTTGTTGTTGGCCGTCTTGTGTATTGAATGGTCTACTTACAGCAAGAGTAAATCTTGTCATACTAATTCCACTTGATGTAGTTCTCATTTCAGGATCTCTAGCAAGTCTTCCAATTAAAATAACTTTATTCATATTCTTATTCCTCGTCTAATTTGATAGTTAAATGTCTAATTAAGCTTCCGCCTTTTTCTTCAAGAGTAGCTTTACGATCAAATTCGTTAATAGCATCAACTGTAGCTTCTACAGTCATTACATAGTAATAACCACTAACTTCTTTGTTAATTGGGTAAGCTAATTTCTTTTCACCCATTTCTTTAAAGTCTATAACTTTAGAATTGTAATCAGTGATTATTTTTTTCATAGCTTCAGCAGCTTTTTTAATTTCATCACTTTCCATTGTAGCTTTAACGATAAACATTATTTCGTAGTTTCTCATTATTACACCTCCTTATGGTCTTTTGGTTTCTTTTCATAAAGAAACAAGGAGTATCTAAATACTCGCAAGTATTATACCAAAATAAATATAAAAATACAAATGTTTTTATATATTTTATTATACATTTCTCTATTTTAGAAGAAATATAAAAAAAGTTCGTTAATTTTGAACTTTTTTATTATTTATCATCGCCAAAAATACTTAATAAATGTAAGAAAATATTTATATAATCAAGATATAATTGAAGAGCGCCATATATTGCCATATTTTCTTCTGGTATCATGGTATAGTTATTTTTTATTTTTTGAATATCATAAGCTGTTATTCCCATAAATATAATAATTGTTATGCTTGAAATTATTAAATCAAATGTATTATTTTTAATAAACAAATTTATAAGTGAACAAATAATGACCCCAAATAAAGCCATTATTAAATATGTTCCTATTTTAGTTAAATCAATATTTGTTTTATAACCAATTAATGAAAATATTCCAAATATTAAACTTGCTATTAAAAATATGTAAATAATGCTTGTTATTTTATATACTACAAAAATAGATGAAAATGTTAAACCACTTACAAAAGAATATAAAATAAACATTGTTTTACATGTAGTAGGTTTCATTTTTCTAATTCTTGCCGATAAAACAATAACTAATATTAACTCTAATATGGAAAAGAAAATATAAGTTCCTGTAGAAAATACAGAAATAAGCATATTTTCATTAATAGAAACTACATACCCTGTTAAAAATGTAACTAAAAGTCCAATAAACATCCATAAAAACACTTTAGATATTATCTTATTATCCATAAAATCCTCCTTAAGCAATTTTACTATATCACGATTAGAAATGAATTTCAAATATCTAGGAATTGACTTTACATAATTTTTCATTTATTAAATTATTTATATTTCTTAAGCCATAATTTACATAATCTGATTCAAGAATAATATTTTTAATTATTTCTTCATTGAAATTATAATTTGATTTAATATATTTATAAATATCATTATATTCTAAAGTTTTAAATTCTATTAATTGATTAAATCTAGAAATTAATTCTTTTGGTAATATATCTTCAAAATTATTTTTACTTTTTCCAAAGCCTAAAGTCTTTTTTGCTTTCATATTTCCTGTTGCAATTATTAAACAATTATTAAAATTAACTAATTCATTATGAGAATCTAATAGTGAACCATCTTCTAAAATATTTAAAAATAAATTTAATACTTTAGGATGAGCTTTTTCAATCTCATCTAAAATAATTAATGAATGAGGTTTCTCTCTAATTTGTTCAAAAATATAAGATGTATCATATCCACTATATCCTGGTTCAACACCAATTAATTTACTAATAGAAGTTTCTTTACTATATTCTGCCATGTCTAATTTAATTAAATTATAATTTTCTCCAATTATTTTAGCGGCCATTGTTTTACCAATTCCAGAAGTTCCATAAAAAAGCATAGATTTTACTTTATTTTCATTATTATTAAGACATAATTTTATTTGATTAATCGCATTCTCTTGACCAACTAATTTTTTTGATAATTTATTTGAAATTTCTTTTTCTTCATTAATATTAACTAACGGAATTTTTGTCTTTTCTTCAATAACATTTAAAATATCTTCACTTGTTATCTTATTTCTAGAATCATTATTATGCAAATGTAAATCTTCTTTTAAATTATTTTCGATAGTTTTACATTTAATTGCCTTATCAAATTCATTATTTTTTATATATATTTTTTTCTTTTCAAGTATAGTGTTTAATTTATCAATATTATCATTTAAATAAATAGTTCTTCTTTCCTTCAGTTTAACTTTTGCACATATAGAATCTAATAATTCGATAGATTTATCAGGATTGCATTTATCATGAATATATATATTGGCATATTTAACAATATCTTCAATATTTTTAGAAGTTATTTTTATATTATGATATTTTTCATATTCTTTTTTTACATTGTATAAAATTTGTTTAGTTTCTTCTAAAGAAGGTTCATCGATT
>CADBMU010000088.1 GCA_902795845.1 uncultured Erysipelotrichaceae bacterium | reverse complement strand
AAATAAAATTTTTCCAAACACTATCAAGCACCTCTTTTATTATTAATATTAGTATAACATATAAAAAAGGGTTTTAAAACCCTTAGTATTAAATTATTTATTCAAATAATTATTTAAAACTCTTTTTAATTCTACTTTATCTATTGGTTTTGCTAGATAATCATTAAATCCTTCTTCTAAATATTTTTCTTTCATTCCTGCTATGGCATTTGCCGTTAATATTACAACTGGTATATTAAATCCATTTATTTCTTTTAACTTTTTAAATGTTTCTACGCCACTCATTTTTGGCATCATATCATCCAGTAGGATTAAATCATATCTATTTCCTTCTTGAATTTTTTCTAAACAAGCAAATCCACTATCTATTAGTTCTGGTTCTAAGTTATATTCTTTTAGTAATCTTGCTGCTACTTTTAAGTTTAGATTATTATCATCTACTAAAAGAACCTTCTTTCCTGTAAAATCTAATTTTTCTTCTACTTGTTTTATACTCTCTTCTTCAGAAACCATTTTTACTATTTTTTGTTTTAAATAAACACTAAACTTACTTCCTTTTCCATATTCACTTTGTACTATTATTTTGCCACCCATCATTTCTACTAATGATTTTGTTATCGCAAGTCCTAGTCCGGTTCCTTCAATTGTTGTATTCCTATCTTCATCAAGTCTTTGAAATTTTGTAAATAGTTTCTTAATATTTTCTTCTTTTATTCCTCTTCCTGTATCTGTTACAGAAATAAATATTGTTGATACATCTTTTTGATTAATACAACTAGCTTTAAATTCAATTGTACCTTTTTCAGTATATTTTACAGCATTAGTTAAAATATTTTTTATTACTTCTTTTACTTTTGCCATATCACCATATAATATATCTGGGATATCTTCTGCTATATTTACTTTTAGTTCAATTGGTTTTTCACCAATTCTAGGTTTAACTAATTTTGCTAAATTCTCACATGTTTTCTTTAAATTATAATTAACATTTACTATTTCCATTTTTTCTGCTTCAATTTTAGAAATATCTAATATACCATTAATTATTTCAAGTAAGTTTTGACCTGCCATTATAATATCATTTGCATCATTATGGCATTCTTCTACAGTATTATCATTTTTTATTGCTTCTGAAAAACCAATAATAGCATTTAATGGTGTTCTTATTTCATGACTCATACTTGATAAAAAGTCTGATTTTGCTCGGTTGGCTTTTTCTGCTTGAATGTTAGCATTTTCTAATTGTTTTATCATTTGCATATCAGGATTTTCTATAAAAAAGTAAGTTAATACAGTTATAAATGCTTCAACTGGAGACGTTAATAATAAATACGGATTAATATCTTGTAAGAAAGTACTAATGCCACCTGCAATTAAAAAGACAAAAACAGGAAAATATTTATTCTTATCTTTTTTATTATATTTTAGTGCTATAAAAATACTTACAAACATTAAGTATATATAATAAGTTACTATAAAATAAGTTGTATTTATAGCAGGGCCATAAGTATACATTTGTCCTTTAATATTAACATTATAATTTAATGGTAAAAATATTAATAAAAAGAAGAAAAAGATATAAGTTATAAATAGTAAAATTGATGTTTTATTTTTGTGGAGCAATTGATCATTATTTCTTCTTATAGAAAGGACATATAAACAATAAGCTGAAGTCCAAGTTAATATATATATCAAAAATAATCTTGAAACAAAATGAATTATATGATCTGAAGCATTAAATATTATTAAATAATACTGTGATATGTCAATAATAACACCAATTATATTTAAAACTATAATAATTGAATAAAGTTTATTATCGACATTATTTATCCTTTTCTTCGAAAAATAAATACATGCAATTGTTATTAAATAAATTAAACTCGTGATAAAAATATATACCATACTAAAACCTCTTTTACTATATATACCATTATAACAAAAAATCTATCATTTTTACATGATAGATTTATAATTTTATTTATTTTTTTATTAATTTCTTTGTATAATTTAATTCATTGTCTTTTGATATACCATAGTTTAATAAATTAAAAGTATTATCTAAGTACATATCATCGATAGCACCATATCCTCTTTTACCACTACCACTTACTGGGAATGATTTTTTATTATCAAATATTCTAACTTTTATTTTGTTCATTATTTCATTTACAATATTTGCTGGTAATTTAGCATATAATCTATCTTTTAATGAATTAATAACATATTCATCGCTTTTTTCTTTAAAAGGTTGAAATTCTACATTAATAATAGGAATTTCAATATCATTTTCAATGACTTTAGAAACTGTACAGGATAGAATATTTTTTGTATCTTCTAGAATAATATCTGCTATTTTATAATTTTCAATATTATTATAAGCATCTAATTTTATATTATTTTCACTACGATCTTTAACATGGACAGTTCCAAGATTATCAATATAACCATAAACATCATTAGAAAGCCATTCTCTACCATATGTATCCATTATTATCTTATTTTTAACAGCGTCGATATTATTTTGATACCCTTTAAAAGTAGTAGCTGAATTTGATGCAATTAATCCCATTTCATTATAATTACATTCTTCATAAAGACCATTTGGTAATTTTTTAAAGCAACTGATATGAGCATAAGGAACAGGCTGCATTCCATATTCTTTTCCTTTTAAAACTGGAGTATATAATTTTTCATAAAAGCTTTTCCATAAAGAATAATAAATTCCTCCATGTTCTGTATCTCCGCCACCAATAGATAATGTTGTATATGGAAGAGATAATCCTTTTATTTTTACTCCACTACCAGCTTTTGCTTTTTTTAAAAACATATTAATGAATTTTTCTTCACCTTTTGAAGTTGGTTCTCCAACAGCAAATAATGCAAGTAGCCAAGGTAATTTTCTACCGCTAAATTTCTTTTCTATTAAATAATCTTTAGCAGCTTCAATTATATGAGTTGTTGTAGCATTACAATAATTTGGTTTGTTTAAAAATAAAATGTCTAAGAATGTATTTTTCCCATATACAGGCTCTAAAGCAACACTCCAAGTTTGCATTAAATTATCTGAAATACATGTAATTACATCAGTATTTGATTCAGTATGAATATGTGCAAGTCCTCTTAAGCCTTTTATTTCTGGATTACCAGAATATTTTGGTTGATGAAATATACCACAAGTTATAAGACTTCTATTTGAGTGAATAATGGCTTTCGGTCTCCCAACTTTTGTTGAACCACTTGTAAAAGTAATTAAAAAGTCAGTATCTAAATCATTGTCATCATTTATAACTTGATCATAATCTTTTCCATAATTTTTAAATTCATCAAATAACAATATACTGTTATCTTTATCTTTAAATTCTTTAGCTTTATTATCAATATAATAATATTTATCTAAAGACTCTTCATATTCATCGCATTCTTTAGGATTTTTAGGTAGTGAATCAGCAAGTGAAAATATAACTTTATTATCAAAATCATGATTTTCTATTACATCTTTAATATTTTCATAAAAATCATCAGAAGCAAAGAAAACTTTTTTCGTACAATTATTTAATATTTCTTTTATATATTCATGATCAAAATGATCTCCAAATAAAGTTATTTTAGCTCCAAGTTTATTAATTGCTAAAATTAAATAAACAAATTCTGGAGTATTTGCAAGACACGATGGTATAGAGTCACCTTTTTTAATACCCATTTTAGCTAAAGATTTTGCAAGCTCATCAGCTTTATTAATCATTTCATTAAACGTAATTTTATTTCCTCTATAAAATAATGCTAATTCATTTGGATTTTTCTCAGCTATATTTTTAATCTCTTGATACCAAGAGTGATTATGATTTTTTTCTATATTCATTAATGCTGCTATAGCATTTTTCCCTCTTTTAGTTCTAATAATTCTTGTTGAAGGCTTATTTTTATCCAATTTTGCCAATAATTCTATTTCTTTTTCTACATGATAAGTAGGTAACACACCTGTTTGTTCTAACTTTGTCGTAAATATCATATAAAATCCCCCTTAATTAATAGAATTATAGCAAAAAAACGCTAGTTTGTCAACTAGATGTAAATTTAATGCTATTTTTATTATAAAAAATTCTAAAATTTAAAAAATCAGGAATATTTTTCAATTTCTGATTTTTTCTTCTATTAAATTATAAATTGCTATATTTACAAATGATTTTGTCCATTTAAATTATAACTTTCAAACTCATCTAAAAATGAATTATCTAACTGAGAAAATTTGTTGATCAATAAATCATATAATTCTGTTTCTTTATATTGATTAATAAAATCAAATATATTTTTACCAATTTTTTTCTCATATTTTTCTATACTTGTAATAGTACTATTTAATACTTGATAACCATTTTCTATAAAGAATTCTAATTCTATTCTTTTTGCATTTAATGAATCTTTCATATATCTATATAATATTGGATTTAATTCTTTTGCTTCTCTATATAAACTTTCAAATGCAGCTTTATCTATATTTCTTTCATTTAAAATATTATCTAGTGATATATTTCGTGAATTCATTTCTTCAAGCATTTCAAAAATATAATAATTATTTTTTACTCTTTCAGGATAAAATATACTATTTATTATAGTAAGCATTCGTCGTTTACTAATATTATCTAAGAATTTGTTATTAGCTATAAAATTAATAACTTTATCTTCTGTTAAATTATTAGTATGTAATAATTGTACAACATATTCTTTGTCTTCTCTATGATTATTTATATCATTTAAAAATTTGGTAATCTTTGTTCTATTTAGTAAGATAATCTTATTTATTTTTTCTTCTACAAGTTTTTTTTCTTCACCAGTATACATATTACATATACAAACCTCTATATTTTTAATTTCTGAAATTGTAAAATCATCTGAAGCGTATATGCTATTTAGAGTTTTAGATTTAACCAAAGCACAGAAGAAATCAAAGTCATTGTCTTTATCTGGATATTTACTGGCTATTTGATTAAAATAAGATTTATAATATTTATTTTTTAATTTATTTAATATATCAGTATTTAATAATAAAAATGCTAATTTTTGATATTTTTGTTTATTATTTTTAATATCTATTTTGTCACTAATATATTTAAATGCCTCTGAATTAGAATTTAAAACCTTTCGAAGAACATCATCATCATCTTTTAAATTACTATCAATATATTTATAACATTCTGGATTATCTATTAGCAACTCAATTATAAATTCTTTATCGTTTTTTAATTTATTTCCTAAATATATTAATAGTTCAGGATTAGTAGTTGATATCATTTTCATTACTCTTTTATCATTTCTTAAATTTTCACCTAAATATTGAATATATTCGAATTTTTTATTAAGTAATATATTTCCAATTTCTACATCATTTTTTAGATTTTCGCTTAAATATTTTATTGAAATTGGAGATTGTTTAACTGCTATTAATCCTAATTCTTTATTATTTCTTAAATTTTCACTTAAATAACTAATTGTATCAGTTTGCAGTTTAACAGCTTCCATTCCAATTTCTACATCATTTTTTAGAGTTTCGCTTAAATATTTTATTGAAATTGGAGATTGTTTAACTGCTATTAATCCTAATTCTTTATCATTTTTTAAATTTTCACTTAAAAATCTTATTACATTAGCTTGATTATTTACAGCTTCCATTGCAATTTCTTTGTCATTTTTCAAATTATCGCTTAAATATTTGATCGAATTAGGGTTTTGATTTACAAGAAAAAGTCCAAACTCTTTATCATTTTTTAATTTATCACTTACATATTTTATGTAATCATAATTTTTAAAATTACAACTAATTGCTAGTGAAGCGATTTCTTTATCGTTTCTTAAATTATTACTTAAGTATTTAAAATATATTAGATTATTTTTTACTAAAGCTAATCCTATTTCTTTATTGTTTAATGCTTCTCGGTTTAAAAAAATTATGTTTTTAAAGCCATTGTGTATTGCTTCTAAAAAAATATCAGTATCATATCTTAAATCCTCTTTTAAATATTGAATTAAATTAGGATCTTTTTGAGCTACTAATAATCCTATTTCTTTATCACCTTTCAAATTATCACTTAAATATTTGATTAAATTAGGATTTCGATCTATACCATATAAAGCCAATTCTTTATCATTTTTTAATTTATCACTTAAATATTTGATATTCTCTTTACCATGAAAAATTGCAATTTTAGCTATTTCTTTGTCATTTTTTAATTCTTCATTTAAATATTGATACATTGAACTTGAATAATTATATCCGTTATATTTAACAAGAAAATCTTTAGTTTCTTTAAAATCAGCATTGATATATTCTATATGATCATCATATTTAAAATTAAAATCTTGATTTTTTGCAATTTCTCTAATATCTTTATCAATTTTTAAATTATCACTTAAATATTTGACTAAATGAACATCTTGTTTTACTGCTATTAAAGCTATTTTTTTATCATTTCTTAAATCATCATTTAAATATTGAATTAAACTTGCATTTTGATTTACTGCTTTTAGAGCTATTTCTTTATCGTTTTTTAAATTATCACTTAAATACTTTATTGAATTTGCATTTTGATTTACTGCTAATAAGCCAAATTCTTTATTATTTCTTAATTCATCACTTAAATATTTTATTAAATTTCCATCTTTAGTTAAAACTATTTTAGCTATTTTTTTATTATTTTTTAAATTTCTACTTAATTTTTGAATTATATAAGCATTTTGATTTACAAGTGTTAAAGCTATTTCTTCATCATCGGTTAAATCATATCCTAAATATTTTATTAAATTTCCATCTTTTTTTAATACAGCTAATCCTATTTCTTTATCATTTCTTAAATTCTCACTAAAAAAACGTATTGTACTTGGAATCTCATCTATAAGAATTAAAGCTAATTCTTTATTATTTTTTAAATCATCACTCAACTCTATTAAAAAGTTAATATCTTTCTTCATGGCTTCTAATACAATATTATAATATTCTTCTAATTGAAAACTATTATATTTTTCTTCTTTTTTTAAATTTTCATAGAAGCTATTTATTCGCTTCTCAAAATTACTTTCAACCTGATTTTCCATATATTCACCCCTCAAATTGTGTTTTATTATATACTTAATATCAATAACTGTCAACAATTATAAAATTAATGTTAAATTAAAATAATAAAAAAGAACCATAATAGTCCTAATTTAAAAATCAATTTTTTTTACCAACTTGGAATATTCATTTAATTTATTACTATAAGCTTCTATAGCAAGTTCTAAACTATTTTCACAAGTTAGAATTTCTTTAAATATTTCAACTTGTTTAAAATATTCGTCTTCAATATTAGATTTATTTAATTTAACTTTAAAATCAGCTATTGCATAATCATTTTTTCTTAAATACTTACCACAAATAAGACATCTTCTAAACTCTATATAGTCAAAATCAGAATTTTCAAAATTCACTGCAACATGATTTTTACAAGTACATTGTAATTCTTTTTTCATTGCTTCTAACATTGCCATTTGATTCATTATATTAAAGTTAAATAAAACATTTTTTGCTATTTCGTCTTTTTCATTTATATCTTTAATTTTTACTTCTTCCATAAACTCTCTCAATAAATTAATCTAATTTTTTATGAAGTAATTCTTTAGTAATAACTGGATTAGCTTTACCACGAGTATTTTTCATAACTTGACCAACAAAGTAATCAAATAAATTAGTTTTTCCATTTTTATATTCATTAACTTGATTTTCATTATTTTTAAGTATTTCTTCAATAATACTTTCTAACTCACTAGCATCAGAAATTTGAGCATTTTCTTTACTAATGAAATTCTTAGGTTCTTTTTCTTCTTCTAATACTTTAAAGAAAACTTCTTTAGCTTGTTTTGATGAAATAGTACCACTATTCATATTATCAATAATAAATTTAAGCATTTCTGGTGTTAAATAGAAATCTATAATATCCATTTCATTTTTATTTAAGTATCCAACTATATTAACATCTACCCAGTTACATGCAATCTTTGCATCGATACCAAGTTCTAAGCATTTTTCAAAGTAATCAGAAATATTCTTATCTTTAACTAAAATTGTAGCATCATAATCTGATAAACCATACTTAGTTATGTAATTATCTTTTCTTTCATAAGGTAATTCTGGTATAGATTTTCTAATTTCTTCTAACCATTCTTTACTTACTTTATATCTTGGAATATTAGGCTCTACAAAATATTTATAATCAATAGCATCAACTTTTGAACGCATTCTAATAGTTGTACCTGATTCTTCATCCCAACGTCTTGTCTCTTGTTCTACTTCATCATAACGTCCAGCATCTTTTAACTCAGATTGTCTTTTTATTTCATATACTATTGCATCATGAACTCCACCAAAAGAGTTAACGTTTTTAATTTCTACTTTTGTTCCTAATTCTTCATTATCTGATATTGAAATATTAACATCACATCTTATTTGACCTTTTTTAGTATCAGCTTCTGAAATATTACAATATTGATAAATTGTACGCATGTATTCTAGAAAACTTACGGCATCATCAGCTGACTTTATACAAGGCTCTGTAACAAGTTCTAAAAGAGGAACTCCTGCTCTATTATAGTCAATAGTTGAAGTATCATATAAGTGATTCATACTAGCAGCATCTTCTTCCAAGTGAATATTATCTATTCCAACTCTAAAAGTAGTATTATCATCACGAATTATATCTAAATAACCATTCATACCTACACAATCTTCTGGTGGATTTTGAGTAATTTGAAAGTTCTTTGGCATATCTGGATAATAATAGTTTTTTCTTTCAAAATAAACATATTCTGGTTGGCGACAATGAAGAACTTCACTCATCATTAAAGACATTCTTACACATTCTTTATTTAATACAGGTAAAGTTCCAGGGAATCCCATATCAATAGGTCTAATATTAGAGTTAGCTAAATCAGAATATTCATTTCTAGCACTTGAAAATACTTTAGAATTAGTTTTTGAAACTTCGCAGTGCATTTCAAGCCCAATTGTAACGTTATATTTACCCATTATTTATCACCTCCAGCTATTTGACCTTTATAGTTCATCGTACCCTCTAATGCATATGCAATATTTAATACATTTTGATCATCATAACAATTTCCAGTAATATTTATACCAACTGGTAAATTATCTATAAAGCCATTTGGAATGGTAATTGAAGGAAATCCTCCAAAGTTACCAATTTGTAAGTGATCTTCTAAAGCAGCTGTATCAGATTTTAAAATATCTTTTGAACCATCTAGATGTTTAGCAACACCTGTTCCAACTGGCATAATTAATCCATCATATTCTTTAAATAGTTCTTTTACTTTATCAACGATAAGTCTTCTTACTCTTTGAGCATTTTTAAAATATCTATCTTGATTTTCAGATTGTAATACATAAGAACCAATAATAAAACGTCTTTTAATTAATGGTGAGAAACCTTTTGTACGATGGTCTTTCATCATTTCAATATAATTAGATCCTTCTCCACGTGGTCCAAAAATAAGACCTGTTAAATTTGACATATTACTAGTTGCCTCAGCACAAGAGACAACAACATAAGTTGAAGGAATAGCATTTAATAATTTAGAATCAATAGATACACCTTCTACAGTAATACCAAGAGATTCACATTTTTTTATAGTTTCTTTAAAGTTTTCTAAATGAGTTTTAAGTTCATCAGTAGCATCTTTATAATTTTCTATGTCACATAATTCTTTAATATAGAATAATTTTTTGCCTTTAACATCATTTGTTAAGTTATCATTTAAATGAATATTACTTGAATCCCAAGTAGTCATATCATATTTATCGATGCCTTTCATTCCATCTACTACTATTGCAGCATCACGTACACTACGAGTTAAAACACCACAATGATCTAAACTAGATGCAAAAGCAAATAAACCATATCTTGAAATCATACCGTAAGTTGGTTTATATCCAACAATACCACAATAAGCAGCTGGTTTACGAATTGAATCTCCTGTATCAGAACCTAAAGCATAAGGATATACACCACTTGCAACTGCAGCAGCAGATCCTGATGAAGAACCAGCACACATACGTGTTACATCCCATGGATTTTTTTGGATTCCTGTGTGTCCAGTTGTTCCTGTTCCACCCATTCCAAACTCATCCATAGCAGTTTTATTAACTACAATAGCTCCGTGTTTAGCTAGATTTGCAACAGCAGTTGCAGTAAAAAATGGTACATAATCTTTTAAAGTATTAGAAGATCCAGTAGAAAGAACACCTTTTAAAGAATAATTATCTTTAACACCGTATGGTATACCTGATAATAAGTCATCTGTTACATTACCGCCTTTAGCATCATCTAAAATGGTAACAAAAGCATTACATTTATCTTGAACTTTATGAGAAAGTTCTAAAGATTCTTTAACGAGTTCTTCACTAGTTACTTCACCATTTTTTAACTTTTCATGTAATTCTGTAATAGATAAATTCATGTATTTCATTCTCCCACCACCTTTGGTACTTCAACTTCTCTTCCATCTACTTGATCACAATTAGATAGAGCATCTTCAATTGAAATGCTATCTTCTACTATATCTTCTCTTAATTCAAAGACAAAATCATCAAGCGCATGAGTCATAGGTTTAACTTCTTTAATATTAGGTATTTCATTAATTTTATTAATATTATTATCTATAATTTCAAATTCTTCAAATACCATATTTTTTTCTTCTTCAGTTAATCCAATTAATAATAAATCAGCTAATTTTTCTACTTTTTCCGGAGTAAATCCACTATTCATTTTTATCCTCCTCAACTACTTTAATTCCTAACTCGTCTAGTTGTTCTTTCATTAAAGTTGCTGGTGAACCCATCATTAAGTCGGCACCTGATGCACTTGTTGGAAATGCTTGAACTTCTCTTAAGTTTGGTTCGTCTTGAATAAGCATAATCAATCTATCAATACCAGGAGCCATACCACCATGTGGAGGACATCCATATTTAAATGCTGTAAAGATTGATTTAAATCTTTCTTCTACTTCTTTACGAGAGTAACCAACAATTTCAAATCCTTTTGCTAAACTATTTAAATCATGGTTACGAATAGCTCCACTTGCCATTTCATTACCATTACATACAAAATCAAATTGGTAAGCTAAAATTTCACTTGGATCTTTTTCTTCATAATCTTTAATTCCTCCATGAGGTAAACTAAATGGGTTATGACAGAATTCCCATTTTTTATTTTGTTCATCAAATTCAAACATAGGAAAATCATTAATAATACATAACTCTAGTTTGTTATTATCAATAAGTTCCATTTTTCTTCCTAATTCATTTCTAATTAAACCAGCAAATTTTTGAGCATGTAATTTATTTCTATTAGCAATAAAGAACATAACTGAATTAGTTTTCATATTAAATTCTTT
>CADBMU010000087.1 GCA_902795845.1 uncultured Erysipelotrichaceae bacterium | reverse complement strand
TAAAGGTGATTTACCAGTAATGAGTGATGTTATAATTGCTAAAAATTATTTAACAGAAGAAGAATTAAAAATTTTAAATAATTTAGTATCCGGATATTTTGATTTTGCTGAAATACAGGCAATTAGACATAATCCAATGCATATGGATGATTATATTAAGCAACTGGATACAATCCTTTCTAGTACTGGAGAAAAGCTACTTGTTGGTGCAGGTGCAATTAGTCATAATAAAGCAATAGAAAAAGCAAAAGATGAATATAAGAAATATCAAGTAAAAACAATAAGTCCAGTGGAAAAAGAATATTTAGAAACTTTAAAAGCAATAAGTAATAAAATTGATAATAAATCAAAGAGTGAATAGAGTGTATTATGTAGGTTGATTGACAAATAAGTAAAATATGATATCATATATAACAACAAAAAATCTATGAAGTATCATACTTTGGAAAATTGGAGGCGAGCATGAATACAAACGAATTACCACAGCTTTTACCTAAATCTCAAATAAATGAACTCTTAGATAAGGTAAAACAGGGTAATAAAGATGCTATAAAGATGATAGCAGAACATAATATTAGATTAGTTTTGTATCAAGTAAACAACAGATTTAAATTTGTTGAATATGCTAAAGAAGATTTAGTTTCTATAGGAAATATTGGCTTAATGAAGGCAGTAATTACATTTGATAAATCTAAAAAAGTTGAATTTTCAACTTATGCAATAAGATGTGTTGATAATGAAATATTAATGTTTTTAAGAAATTTAAAGAAAGATCAGAAATTAGATAGCTTAAATAAAACTATATATAACAAAGAAGGTCAAGAATTAAAAATAGAAGATATAATTAGTGATGAAACTGACATTGTCGAAGATTATGAAAAAAAGATAACATATAAAATCATACGAGAAATGGTAAAGGGGTTACCGGACCCAGATAGAGAAATAATTATACTTTATTTTGGATTTTATAATGACGAAGTTTATAATCAAAAAGAAATTGCTGATATGATGTCCATTTCACAAAGCAAAGTATCAAGATTAATAAAAAAAATTTTAAAGGAAATAGAAATCCAATTGAAAGACTGTGGTGTAATAGAAACAACAGGAAGAACTAATAACAAAACTGTAAAAATTAATAAATCGATATTACAATTATCTACTACCACTCCAACAGTGGATACTCAAACTCAAAAAAATATAAATCAATTTATTGATAAAAATGTTGATATAGCAAAAAACTTTTCTTTAGTTTTAAAAAAAGATAGGTAATATCATTTTTATATCTAATACCAAAGTTGTTCTAAATTTAATTGTATAGTTGATATTAATTTTTGTGCATCAAATTTGTTATTTATAATATTCTATAATAAAAAATAGAATTATAAGCAAATAAGGAGTTAATAAGAGTTAACATTTATTATGTTAGCTCTTTTTGTTAGAAAAAAACATTATGATAACTGTAAATTTAAATAGGTTTTAGAATTAATTCTAAAAAAATGTATTTTATGTTAAAAATGTTAAAAAAAATTGCGGATGTTCCAAACAAATTTGATAGAATGTAATTTACAAAAAAGATAAAATTAAAATAGAAAGGAAAGTGTTTATGATAGGTGAAAAAATAATTAGTGAAAGAAAAAAACATAAATTAAATCAAGAAGATCTTGCAGAGTTGATAGGAGTTACAAGACAAACAATATCGAATTGGGAACTTAATGAAACTAGCCCTGACTTAAAGCAAGCTCAGAAATTATCTGATATCTTCAATATTAGCATGGATGAATTAATTGGTAAAAAAAATATAATTTTAGAAAAAATTGATAAAACAGAAAGTAATTCAAATCTTATTATTAAATTAATTAAAACTTTAGGAATTACTTTAGGAACACTCATTTTTATATTAGTGTGTATAATAGGCATATATTTTTATACTACTAATTATTATGAGAGTGAACTTATTTCTACTGGAGAAGGTAGAACTTGCTATTATAATGGTAAGATTAGTAATTATGTTATTATGAAAAATAATGGTGATAATAGTCTTTCTTTTGATATTGAAGAATCAAGTATAGTTAATGATCTAAATCTTTATAACGTTAAAACTGGCAATCCAAAAGAAATCCTAGATAAAATAGTTAAGTATATTGAAGACAATGGTGGAGTTTGTTTAGATGAAAAATAGTAAAAAATATAAATGTTTTAAAAATAAATATGTCGACAGAAAATAAGCCTGTTGGCATTTTTT
>CADBMU010000086.1 GCA_902795845.1 uncultured Erysipelotrichaceae bacterium | reverse complement strand
TATTTTTTGATTTTTTTCCATAAAACTTCACTCCATTAAATTAATTTTAAAACATTTATTAAAATATTACAATTATTTTTTAATTTTTGTTGTCAAAATCAAAATGTTTTGTTATAATAATCTTGCACTTGAATAAATGGCGATGTAGCTCAGTTGGCTAGAGCAACCGGTTCATACCCGGTAGGTCGTGAGTTCGAATCTCTCCGTCGCTACCAATTTAATAATTAAACGGCTTAAAAAAGCTGTTTTTTTATGCCTAAATTGTTAATTATATTATTATAATATTTAAAAAATAAATTTCTAATCGCAATCACCTTTTATATTAATTCTATTTTAATTCCTAAAACTCCATATTGTTCTTGTTTTTCTTTTGGATAAAATTGTTCAAGTGTACTAATTAATTTTTCTTTTGTTATAGAATCATCTGCCAAAATAGAAATGTCAAAATTTTCAAACATCTCTTCGAAAGAATTATATTTTAATAATTCAATAACTTTAGCATTAAATGACTCATTTAAATCAGGCTCTTTTAAAAATTTTATTATGTCTCCAATTTTAATTTGTTGTCTTTTTTCATCAAAAAGTCTAATCTCAATTCTTTTTGTACCATTAAGTATAAAATCATAATACTCAGGTTGCAATTTCATTTCATGTTCCATATAGCTTTCATCCTTCATTTTACCAAATATATTTCTAATCATTATTTATAATAAAAAAATTATTTCTAAAATTTTTATCTATTTCAATAATTATAAAATTATTATAGCGCAAATTGACAAACAAGGCAAAAAGTGATAATGTAAAAAGCAAATTTCGAGGGATGTTATGAAGATAAAGATTGAAAGTTTAAAAAAATATATAGGAACAATAACTGAAGAAGAATTTACAAAACTTGCTAATAATATATATTTAATAACAAATTTTAATTGTGATGATTACCCAAAATATAAAGAATGGTATTTCACGAAGCAATTACCTTATACTATAAGTAGTGATGAACGAAACATACTATTTGTTAGAAATCCACAAAATAAAGATGAAATAATCTCAATGGCTTGTTTAAAAAGAAATGATAAGGAACAAAAAATATGTACTTTATACGTTTTAGATAAATACAGAAATATGGGTATAGGTACTGCAATGGTTGAAGAATCTATAAAATGGCTAGGTACTGCTAAACCTTTTATAACACTAACAGATTATAAATTAGAAATGTTTAAACCATTTATTATCAAATATAATTGGGAATTAACTGAAATAGTTTCAGATTTATATAATAACAAAGCAAAAGAATTTTGTTTTAACGGTACATTGACAAATAATAAAAAAGATACATTAGAAAGGAAACTACACAAAAAATTAATTAAAGTATTAAAAAATAAATATAATCAAATTAAATAAATATTTAAGCGGCTTAAAAAAGTCGTTTTTATAATAGTAAAAATTTAATAAAATAATTAGTTTTTTTCAATTTACTAAAATATAATGTATTATGAATGATAAATTAGACAGACTAAAAGATATTAAGATTGAAAATTATATATGGGTAATCTATATAGTCATAATATTTTTTAGTTGGATTGCTAATAGTAAAGAAAAAGATTATATAATTACTAATAATTCAAAAAGTAAGCAAGATTATCAGTCGATTATGATTTTAATATTCTCTATTCTAATAATTGTCTATTTATATTTTACTTTAGATAGTTATGAAGATGTAAAAAAATTAAATATTTATGATTCACCTAAAAAGGTTATTTTAACTAATGCCTCACTAACTGGGTCAACATTAATTTTAATTAGTGGTATAATTTTTTTATTAATAGCAATATTTGATGATAATATCGATACAGAACTTGCTTTTAATTAGAATTTATTTTAAAATACTTGTTGTGTGTTTCATTTTAAGAACTACAAAAATATATAACTATCTTGGAGGTACAAATGAAAAATAATAATTTTATAATTACAAAAAATGATATCTACATTGCTCAAGTTGTCTCATTCATAG
>CADBMU010000085.1 GCA_902795845.1 uncultured Erysipelotrichaceae bacterium | reverse complement strand
TGGGGAGCAGTAGCATATTTATCTCATTCAAAATATGGAATAAATACAGAAGTAAGAATAAATAATAATTCTTCAATGCTAACAGGATATGCAGCAACAGATAATGCTGATGAAACAAAGTTCCCAGGAACCTATGGAACAGATAGTAGTGTAACATTACCGTATAATACAAGTACTGGATATAAAGCAAGCACAACAGGTAATATCACAGGAATATATGATATGAGTGGAGGAGCACATGAATATATGGCATCACTTAGAAGTGAAACATATGGAAGTTCTGGCTTTACTTCAACAACATTAAAAGCATATAATTCTAAATATTATGATGAATATAATAAAAATAGTGATACAAGTACTTATAGTAAAAGAATATTAGGAGATGCAACAGGAGAAATGGGACCATTTTATTATTATTTAGATGGTGATAATAATAATCGTATACATAATAATTGGAATGATGATTATTCTAGTTTTATCAATTTATCTAATCCTTGGTTCCACCGAAGTGGTAATTTTGATAATGGTACACTTGCTGGTTTATTTGAATTTCGACGCAATACTGGCGCGCTAAGTAGTTATACTGGATTCCGTTTAGTTCTAACAAAATAAACAAAACTCACAAATGTGAGTTTTTATATGCAAATAATGTCGAAAAATAAGAAGTTTTTTCTAGTTTTGTCGAAAGTCTTGAAATATCAAAAAATTACTATATAATAACGTCTCGAGAAGCAAAAACTTATTTTAAAGAAGGAATAAACCGGGGGTTTTGGTTGACGTCCACATTAAAATAAATACTCCTTTGTTTTTGCTTCTCTTTTTATTTGAAAACTAATGTATCATTCATATTAATAAATTTTGCATAACCTTGAGGTAGTTCTAAAACTTTTGTATTACTTATTTCGTTATGAATAGCGATGATTCTATTTTTGCCTAAATTTTCATATTTATAAATAACAGTATTATTTTGATTTAAACCGATAATATCAATATTTTCTTTCATAAAAAAAGTATGAATAGAATTACATTTATCAAATAACATTCCATAATTAATATTTTTCTTACCCATTAAACCATATAATCGTTCTTTAAAAGATATAGCTTCTTTAATTTCTAAATTTTTATTATTAATAAGTAAATACATAAGTTATCACCAATATAATTATACTATAATAGTTTAAAATTTATGGAAAATATTTTATAATAAATATAAGGATGGTGATTAAATGAGGAAAATAATAGTAGGTATTTTACCACAAATCAGATTAAATACAGATAATAATCCATATAATGATAAGTATGAATTTTTAGATTTATATACTAAAAAAATAATTGAGTGTGGTGCAATTCCAGTAGGTATTTGTTTAAATAATGGTAAATTAGATTATAGTTCTCTAGATATTTGTGATGCTTTTATTCTACCTGGAGGTAATAAAGTAGAAAGATGTTATTATGAAACTTTATTTTATTGTATAAAAACAAATAAGCCTTTATTAGGTATTTGTTTAGGACTTGAAGGTATGGCAATCTTTAGCATGGTTTTAGATAATATAAAAAATAATAGTGTTGAATCATTTATAGAGACTTATAAAAAATTAAAAGAAGAAAATGATGGAACATTGCTTGCAAGAATACCAAGTCCAAATATTCATGGAGATTTGATAATTGATTATGATGATGCTGATGATGCACGTCATGAAATTGAAATAATAGATAAAAATTCAATTTTATATGATATCTATAAAAAAGATAAATTAAATGTTGTAAGTCTTCATAGTTATAATCCTAAATGGATTGGTAAGTCATTTAAAACTACTGCTTTAGCAGTTGATGGTGTAGTAGAAGCAATTGAATATATTGATCCCTTATATTTCATTGTTGGAGTACATTTCCATCCAGAATGGGATGATGATAATTTAATTTTTAAAAGATTAATAAAAGAAGGAGAAAAAAGACTTGAAAGATAATAAATACTTAATATTAGTAAATAAAAATAATCCAATGAAAAATGAAGAAGAATATGTGAAAGTTCTTTGCAAATCTATTTATGCAGATGATAGAACTTTAGAGAAAAAAACATATGAACAATTTTTAAAACTTCAAGATTTTGTAAAAACTCAAGGTTATACTATAGCTATTGAAAGTGGCTACAGAAGTAGTAATTATCAAAAGAAAGTATGGGATGAATGTGTTTTGCTTCATGGTTTAGAACATACCAAAAAATTTGTAGCAGTTCCAGGATATTCAGAACATCAAACAGGACTTGCTGTGGACTTTTTGCTTTATGAAAATAATAAATTTTATGAAGATCAAAAAATGAAAGGCCACAAAGTTTTAGAAGTAGTTCGTGAAAATGCTTATAAATTTGGTTTTATTATTAGATATCCTGAAGGAAAAGAAAGTATTACAGGCTACGGATATGAACCATGGCATTTAAGATATATAGACGATGTAGAAATTGCAAAATATATTAAAGAAAATGACTTGTGTTTGGAGGAATATTTAGATACAATATAGAAGGTGGTTTTGATGAAGAATACAAATTGTATAAAAACTTTTTTTAGAAATTCAAAAAATTCTTTAGATGAATATGGAATAAATAGTTTATTATATTCTTTAGGGGAATATAAAGAATTAAAAACAAGTTTTTATTATGAAAATGGTCACTGGAATGTGTGCGATATTGATAAAGAAGATTTGAGAGTTTATGAAAACATTAATTATGCTATTATTGATTTTGCCAAAAGAATTTCTTTAACGGAACAAGAAGAATGTGATGTATATAAAATTTTAATTTCTGAATTAAAAAATATAGAAGAAATTTATCAGTTATCATTTAGAGAAATTTATAATTATGCATATCTAATTGTAGTAAATAATGTTAAGGACCATGGTTTCTTAGAAACTATGAATAATTATTATAATTTTTTAAAAAAATATGTGCTTAATGATATTAAAATGGAAATAGAAGTGGCTGAATCAGAAAATGATTTAGGATATAATGAAATACTATTTAAATATATAAATATTTTAAATTTACTTTCAAAAAATATAAAAGATAAGAAAATAGCTAGAAATAAAAGGATGGCTTTTATGGCAATTATAATGGTTATTTATAATTCTTATTTAGAAGATAAAAATAAATATAATCAAAATAGGGAATTACATGTTCTAGAAAATAATGGAATGAATTTAAAATATAATTGTGAGAATTGTACAAATTATGTTGTAAAAAGATTGGAGAAAATAAATTGCTAAATTACATTTTAGATATGGTGCAATGAATAGTGGCAAAACAACTATTTTAATTCAAACAGCTTTTAATTATGAAGAGCGTGGTCAAAAAGTATTAATTATTAAACCTGGAATCGATACTAAAGGAAATGATACTATAGTTTCAAGAATAGGTGCTTCAAGAAAAGTTGATTATTTAATTAATAATGAAGATTCTGTAATAAATGTTTTAAAAAATGATTTAGAAAATATAAATTGTATTTTGGTTGATGAAGTACAATTTATGACAAAAAAACAAATTGAAGAATTATGGTACATAACTAAAGTATTTAATATACCAGTTATCGGTTATGGACTTAGAACTGATTTTAAAACTAATGGTTTTGAAGGAAGTATTAGAATGCTTGAACTTGCTGATGAATTATTAGAAATGCCAACTATATGTAGATGTGGTAAAAAAGCAAGATTTAATGGCAGATTAATCAATAATGAATATGTTTATGATGGAGATATTATTTGCATTGATGATAAAGAAGATGTTTCATATGAATCGCTTTGTGGAAATTGTTATTTAAAAAAAGTTAGAAAGATATCAAAAAATGATTTTTGATATTTTTTTGTAAAAAAATGTAAAATTTTTATAGATTTATTGCGAGTAGACTTTATCACTGGTATACTTAAAGAGCGAGAATGAGAAAGGAAATGATGTTATGCATAAGTATGTATATTTATTTACAGAAGGTAATGCAGATATGCGTAATCTTCTTGGAGGTAAAGGTGCTAATTTAGCAGAAATGACTAATATTGGACTTCCAGTACCTCAAGGTTTTACTATCACTACAGAAGCTTGTACAAAGTATTATGAAGATGGTAGAGAAATAAGTAAGGAAATACAAGACCAAATTAATGAATATATCGTTAAAATGGAAAGTATTACTGGCAAAAAATTTGGAGATAAAGAAAATCCATTACTTGTTTCAGTAAGAAGTGGAGCAAGAGCAAGTATGCCAGGTATGATGGATACAATTTTAAACTTAGGTTTAAATGAAGAAGTAGTTAATACTTTAGCTGAAAAATCTAATAATCCAAGATGGGCATGGGATTGTTATAGAAGATTTATTCAAATGTATTCTGACGTGGTTATGGAAGTTGGTAAAAAATACTTTGAAGAATTAATTGATAAAAAGAAAGCCGAAAAAGGCGTTAAACAAGATGTTGAATTAACTGCTGAAGATTTAAAAGATTTAGCTTCTGAATTTAAAGCGGAATATAAATCTAAAATAGGAACTGACTTCCCAGATGACCCTAAAGAACAATTAATGGGAGCAATTAAAGCTGTATTTAGATCTTGGGATAATCCTAGAGCTAATGTTTATAGAAGAGATAATGATATTCCTTATTCTTGGGGAACTGCAGTAAATGTTCAATCAATGGCATT
>CADBMU010000084.1 GCA_902795845.1 uncultured Erysipelotrichaceae bacterium | reverse complement strand
TGCTCGATTTGCTTTTTCAGCTTGATTCTTTGCTAGTGTCATTTCGTTTAACATTTTCATATCGGGGTTTTCTATTGTGAAGTACATTAAACAGCAAATTAAACTTTCCATAGCTGTCGTTATTACTAATTCAGGATGTTTCATTTGAATAAACATAACGCCCAGTCCTAATAATAAAAAAGTCCATATTGGTATTACCTTTTTGTTTAATCCAGCATTTTTTCTTTTAATAATTAAAATTATAAATATAACCAAACTTAATATTTCGGAAGAAAAGAAAACTGTTTGAACCGCTGGACCGTATGTATAATAAATTCTTTGGCTAACATCTCTATATAAATTATATGGAAATGAGAATATTACAATTGTAATCAATATATCAACTATCAAAATTATTATATTAGCGCTCTTCTTATGTTTAAATGAGATTTCAATTAAATAAAAAATTAGAAGTGATATGAAAACAATAAAATATAATAAATATAATCGTAGTAAAAAGTCACTAATACTATTAGGGATTATATTGTATTTATATGATACAAAATCGCACAAAAATTGTAATACTAATCCAATTAAGTTTGCTATTAAAATATATTTATATATTCTATTCTCTCCATTATCTAATCTTGTTTTTGAAAAATATAAAAAAGACAAAGCAACAATATATGCAAAACTAAAAATTATTAACCATGTAAGATTTGATATAATCATAAATCATCACTCCTGTTATCTGTATTTTATCATATAAATATCTTATTTCCAGCACTTTTTTGTCTTTATGTGAAAAAAATTACCTCTTAACGAGATAATTTCTTTTCTTTATTTTTAGTTATAATCTTATTTATAATAACAAATCCATCTTTTTCTTGCTTTATTTTTTCTACATCTCTCTTACCAGATTTAGCATATGGAAAGGATTCTCTAATCTTAAATCTACATGGGACCATGTTCTTATTAGCAGTTCTTTCATAAATGTATAGTTGAATATCATGCAATTGTTCCTCTAAATGAATTTTATTTATTTCCATATGTTTTTGAAGTTCTTCAGTAAAAATTATATGTACAGCTAATTCTTTTATTCCATTATTATCAAATTCTAAAACATCACACATTTTAATTTCTGGTAATTCCATTATTATTTTTTCTATGTCAAAATTATAAATTTTTTCTCCATTTATTATTGAATAATCAGATGCTCTACCTTGAACAAATAAATTACCTTTTTCATCAATATATCCGATATCTCCTGTACAATTCCATTTTATACCATTTTTATCAATATGAAAATATTCTTTTGTAGCTTTTTCATTTTTGTAATACCCTAGCATACTGCATGGAGTATTTGCTAAAATTTGGCCTCTTTCATAATAAGGTAGTTCATTAAAATTATCATCAAAAACACCAATTGTAATTCCAGGCAAAGGTATACCAACAGACCCTCTAGTACTTTCAGCCTTTTGAGTTTGTGTTGTTATTGCAGCTCCACATTCACATTGGCCATATGCAACTCTTAATTTCGCATCACTCCCATGATGTTTAAATACTTCTTCTATTTTAATAGCAACTTCATCACTTAATGGTTCTCCACCCTCAAAAGGATAATTAAAAAATGATAAATCCGTATTTTTTACTAATTTTTCATCTAAAAATCCTTCATACATGCTTGTTGGAGCAACACAATAATTAGGTTTTGCTTTAACAATATTTTTTACAAAAACATCTCTTTCAAATCTCGGATCCATAAATACTGATGTACCATAAGATAATGGCAAATGTATTGAAGTACTTAGCCCCGTCGAATACCAAGGCGGTATAATTTGATAAAATTTTTGACCTCTTGAAATATCAACACCAGATGCTGGATATGATTGAATTGAATTTTGAAAACTATCATTTGATAGTAATATTCCTTTAGAAGCACCTGTTGTTCCACTTGAATATACCATTGTTAATGGCAAATCTTTCTCATATGTAATAACTTGACTTTCTTCACGATTTTTTCCATCTTTGATAAATTGATTCCAATATAATTCATTACTATGCTTATCAATTTTATATGTTTTAGAAACAAATTTTAATATTGAAGAATTTAAAGTTGGAAGAATAACTATATTTTTTATTCTTGAATTTTTAATTGCTTCTTTTAATTCAGGATAGAACTCATCCATTATTATTAAAGTATTACTTTCACAATCACTAATTCTTGCTATTAAATCTTTTTTTTCAAAATGTGGAGCTATCATATTAGCTACTGCTCCTAATTTAGATAAAGCATAAAATGAATAAACAGTTTCTGGAACACCGGCTGCACAAATTGTAACAAAATCTCCCTTTTTTATTCCATACTCTTGGAATGCCTTTGATGTTGCATCAATATTTTTAAAAAATGTTGAATAGTTTATTTTATTTCCAAAAAATTCCAGTGCCAAATCATTTGGAAATGAAATATTATTATTATAAACCTCTTGATAAACAGTTCTTTTGGGTATTTTTTTCCCCAGTTCATTTTGATTATAATTAACCATCCATGGTTTATCTATTGTTGGATAACCACTTAACTTTAATTTTTTTAATGTTAACATATCCTTTTTTGCTTTCAATAATTCTTCTTTAGTCATATTATCCCCCTCAATGTTGCAATAATTATATCACTTTTCTAGATAAATGTCAATTCTACGTAAACTTGTTATATTATTCTTATATATAATTTGTTTACTGAATCACATCTTTAAATAAAAAAAGCATTTACTATGCTTCGTAAACGCTTACTTTCTTTTTATCTCTGCCTAATCTTTCGAATTTAACAACTCCATCGATTTTAGCAAATAATGTATGATCTTTTCCCATTCCAACATTTGTTCCAGGATAAATTTTTGTTCCTCTTTGACGATATAAAATAGAACCAGCACTAACAAATTGTCCGTCAGCTGCTTTAGCACCTAATCTACGTCCAGCTGAATCTCTACCATTACGTGTAGAACCTTGAGCTTTAACGTGAGCAAATAATTGGATGTTAAGTAACATATTCTTCATATTTATTCATCCTCTCTTACTTTAATATTTTTAGGATAATTATTACTCAATTCTTTTAATAAATTAATCATATTGTTTATAAGTTTTATAATTATCTCATCTTGTTTTAATAATTCTATAGTTAAAATATCTTTTTCTTCTTTATATATTACAGCATCTCTATCAATTTCTAATATTGCATTTACTGTAGTTATAACTATTGAAGATACACTCGCACAAACTATATCTTTTCCATAATCATCATAATCAGCATGACCTTTAATGATTATTTTATTTTGTTCTCTATATACTTTAATCATAATTATTTAACTTCAATTTTTTTAATAGTTAATTTAGTATATGGTTGTCTGTGTCCTTGTTTTAAACGATATTTCTTTTTAGGTTTATATTTGAAAACAATTATCTTCTTTTGTTTTCCATGTTTTTCAACAGTAGCTACAACTTTAGCTCCTTTTACAGTTGGTTCTCCAACTTTTCCATCAACCATTAAAACATCAGTAAATTCAACATCACTTCCAGCTTCTTTATCTAATTTTTCAACATAGATAACATCGCCTTCTTGAACATAATATTGTTTTCCACCAGTTACAAATATAGCTTTCATTTCTTTACCTCCTTTAAAATTTTAAGACTCGCCTATAAAGGTACTAATAAATAGTTTTTTAACCTGTTAAGTGCGGTTTGAAAAGAAAGCCCTTTCAAACGTTAAAATCATATCAAAAATATGTACTTTTGTCAAATTTTTTCCTTATTTTTTCTTCTTCACTTATATATTTATCATGATTTTTAAAATAATGTTTATTATTTATCTTTAAATCATTTAATTTTTTAGTATTATTATTTATTTTTTTAAATGGTAAAGTGTACATAATTCTTTCAAGTAAAAACTTATTAAAAGTATATTTTAAATCCTTCAAGTATTTAATGGAATAAAATATTAACACACTTATAATTAGATAATTATTTAAAGAATAAATTTTATTGTATTCAAAGAAAATAACAATGGATAAAAAAGATAAAACTATAGTTAAATAATAACTAAATTTATAAGGAAATAATCTATTTAAAATATTTTCTAAAATTTTACTTCCATCTAGAGGAATTATAGGTAAAATGTTAAAAATAGTTATACTTTTATTATAGTAATCAATGATTTCAACTG
The DNA here is from genome assembly GCA_902795845.1 of uncultured Erysipelotrichaceae bacterium. Classification (GTDB taxonomy): domain Bacteria; phylum Bacillota_I; class Bacilli_A; order RF39; family UBA660; genus RUG14121. Next base: position 4,563 of record CADBMU010000084.1, on the reverse strand, counting down.
TATTTTCATTTAAAGAAAATACAGTAGTTATTAAAAATATCACTATATTTTGAAATATTACACCATTTAATGAAATAATTAAATCTTTATTCAGATTTGAATTAATTAACTTATTTATAGTAGTTATACCCCCAAAAGGATAGATATTTACTTTTTCTATTTTATAATGACATAATCTGATCATTATTAAATGCCCTATTTCATGAATAATAACAATTAAAAATAAAATAATTGCGTTTTTTATTAATCCACATATAAAACAAGTTATTAAAAAATAATAAGTAAAGCTATTTATTTTAATTTTATTTAAGATATTCTTCATACCCTAAATATTCATTTTCTTTATTAAAAACTAAATATAATGTATTATCCGCTGCTTCACCAATTATAGTATCTTTAGTTATGTAATCATACAATGTTACACTGACATTAGATACATTTCCATACCAGATATCTACACCATCACTTCCTTGAACAATGACAGTGTTTTTATAATTATCTTTATTACCAATAAATACAACTATACCATCATAAAGACTAGTAACAGCATTACTTGTCATATCTAATTTAAAACCATTTTCATATTTATCTATTTTACTGTAAGAAAGTCCATCATTAAAAACTGTTTTCGTTGTTCCCTTTTCTATTTCTAAAGGTAAAACATCCCCAAATACTTTGTTATATGATTTAGAAATTTTATTAAATGATAAACTCTTCTCAAATAACTTTTCTTTATAATTTTTTAAATTTTTGTCATTCATATTAACATAAATAGCAGACACTAAAATAACTATTATAGCAAGTAATGTTCTAGTAAAAAGAAAAGAAATATATTTACTTTTTAAAATATTAGAACTAACTCTTTTATTTTTATTATGTCTTAAGCTTTTTATTATTTCTTCATTATCCATGGTATCACCATTAAATAATATGAATTTTATTTTTCTTTTATGAACTTATTAAAATATAACAGACATATTATAAAATACAAGAAATAATTATTTACAATGATTGTACTAATATTAAAAAAACTTAGGTTATGATTAAGTACTGAATTAAATATTATAAATAAGCGATAATTTATAATGCTAATGGCTAAAAAAACTACTATATTTTTTTTATTAAAATTAAGAATATATTTATTAATTAATATTAAAACTATTAATATTAAAGTGTTTTTAAAATAAGTATTAAGAACAAAAAAATCAAGAATTAATCCGATTAAAATTAATTTCTTATAATTTTTTTTAGCCATTAGATTTAATAAAATAAAATAGGTACTATAACTTGTATAATTATATATTAAAAAATCTAATAAAAATAATATCATAGTTCATCATTACTTTCTTTATTATTTAAAATTATTAAATACTTCATATCTTTTAAATTACTAATTTCTTTTACTTTGACTATTTTAGTAAGTTTGTCTTTAGAAATATTAATTGATTCCACATAAGCTACAGGGATATTTTCTCTAACATTAGTTAAACCAGAAGTATATACAATATCATTAATTTTTATATTACTTTCACTTACTATATTGTTAATATATAGTTCATTATTTTTACATTCTAAAATTCCATAGGTATCATTAATTTTCACTGATAATTTAAACTTATCATTATATAAAAGAATTACTTCACTACTATTTTTATTAACTTTACTAATTACCCCTACTAAGGAATTATCAGTCACTACAGCACTATCTTTCTTGATATTATAGTCTTTACCTTTATAAACTATTAACTTGTTATAAAAATTATAAGTATTTCTATAAATTATTTTAGTAAATATGTAATCACTTTCAAAATCATTATTTAAATTATTTTCTTCTAGCAATTTTAAATATTCATTTTTATAATAATCTAATTCATTTTCTTTTAAATAATTAAAATTATAATCTTTAGGTTTAAACCAACTGTATATATTTTCTTTAAATAAAAATATTATAATAAATATTAAAAATATCCAACTGTTTTTTAGTATCTTATTCATGTAAATCTCCATTATCATAAAAACTATAGTACTTATTATTTCCTATTATTAAGTGATCTAAAAGGGGTATTCCAATAATTTTACCTGTTTTATAAACTTGATTAGTAAATTTTAAATCAGCAACACTTGGAGTTGGATCTCCACTTGGATGATTATGTACTAAAACAATGTATACACAAGAATTTTTTATTGCTTCTTTAAATATTTCACGGGGATGACTAATACTCATGTTAATAGTACCAATAAATATAGTTTTATATGCTATTAATTTATTTTTATTATCTAAAAAAACTGCTATTAAATTTTCTTGCTTCAAATGAATTAATTTATTTTTAAAAAATTCATAAATATTTTCAGGTCTATTCAATTTTATATTTTTATCTTCTTTATATGTACTTCTAATACCTAATTCTATTGCAGCAAGTAAAGTAATCGCTTTTACTTCACCCATTCCTTTTATTTTAGAAAGTTCTATATAGGATAAATCACTTAAATTTTTAAATTCTTTTTTTATTTTAATAGCTAAATCTTTTACAGACATATTTTTGGTACCACATCTTAAAATAATAGCTATTAATTCTTCATCAGTTAAATTTTTAACACCATATTTTTTTAATTTTTCACGCGGTTTTTCTTCTTCTGGTAAATCTTTAATTAAGTATGTCATATTATTTCATCACCATATTTTTCAATTATTTGTTTATTAATAATTTTTAGTGATTCATCATCCGAAATGTTTATTAATTCAGAATATTTATTAATATTATCATAAAGAGCTGTGTTAACATATTTTTCTTTAACATAGTAATCAATATTATTTTCTTTATAATAATTTATCATTTTAGCTTTGGCTTCTTTAGTAGATGTAATAGCATCATAAACATGATATAATTTACCATCATAAAATATTTTATTTTTATTGTCACTGGCAAGTAGTGCTTCATCAAAACTTGAGTAAACTCCGGTTTGAAATACTGATATTACCTTAACGTTTATATTATTTTTTATAACATTATAATAGTAATAAGAAACTAATAAACCTAATGCTATTGCCGAAGAAACAAAGATAATCATTTTTTTCATAAAAATCACCAACTACTTTATATCATTAAAAGCATGCATTTTTTGTCGATTTTTGATAATTTTGTCATTATTTTTCAACTTTCTTTCATAATATATAGAAAATATTTGCAAATATTTGTTTTTTTTGATAGAATTAGTACTGTATTTAAAGGAGGGAAAATACTTTATGCCAAATATTAAGAGCTCTAAAAAGGCAGTAAAAGTAATAGCTAAAAAGACTGATAATAATCATGAACTTAAAGCTAGAGTTAAAAATTCTATAAAAAACACTGATAAAGCTATTAGTGCTAATGATAAAGAATTAGCAACTACTTTATTTAAAGATACTCAAAAAAGTATTGATAAAGCTGTTAGTAAAGGATTTATGAAAAAAAATACTGCATCTAGACAAAAATCAAGATTAGCACAAAAAGTTAAAAATATGAAGTAATAATTGAATACTTCTTTTTTTAATGCTAAAATTAACATAGGTGATAGCATGAATAATAAAACTACTTTCTTAATATCAGGAATATGTTCCTTATTAATAATTTTTACAGTAGCAAATGTTAATAAAATAAGTAATTTTTTAGTTAATTCTTTAAAAGAAAATCCTAAAATTGTAAAAGAAACTAAAAGTATTTATGCTTTAAATGAAAGTTTTGATTATGTAAAAACTACTACAGATTTTACTCCTTTAAGTTTTCAAGATTTAAAAGATATAATTTATACTACTGTAGATAGTGGCTGGAATAATTTTACATTTTATTGCCCTAACGAATATACAAATTGTGTTAAAGATATAACAAAAATAACTAATGATCAAGAAATACTTACCCATTTAAACAATTTTGTAAGTCCTTATAATAGTTTTTCTAATATAAAAACAACTATAAGTGATTCTGGAGAAATTACTTTAGATATTAACTATTTATATACAGAAGAAAAAATAAATGCAATTAATAAAAAGATCGATGAGATAATTAAAAATAATATAACTGATGAAATGGATGATTATGAAAAAATTAAAACTATTCATGATTATATTATAAATAATGCAAAATATGATATTAAACGTAATAATGACAATACTAGTGAATATGATTCTTATACCGCTTATGGGCCTTTAATTGAAGGTTATGCTACATGTAATGGTTATACTGATGCGATGGCTTTATTTTTAAATAAATTTGGTTATAAAAACTTTAAAATAGCTACTACACCCGATGATAAAAATTTAACAGGGCATATTTGGAATGCTGTTTATCTAAATAATAAATGGTTGCATTTAGATGTTACTTGGGATGATCCAGTTAGTGAAGATGGAAAAGATTATTTATTACATAAATATTTCTTAATAACTGATGATGAATTAAAAAAAGCTGATGAAGGTAAAGTTATAGTTACAGAACATAACTATTTAAAAAATATTTATTCTGAATTTAAAAATTAAAAGAGTTCAATTTGATTTGAACTCTTATTTTATGCTGTTCTTTTATACATATA
>CADBMU010000083.1 GCA_902795845.1 uncultured Erysipelotrichaceae bacterium | reverse complement strand
TCCTTTTATCTCTATAAAAACGGCATTAAATCTGAAAAAGAAAAAACTCCATCAAAAAACGGAATTTAGTCTAAAAATTTACGTTTTTTATTCATTATTTGTTTTAAAACCATAGTGTTCTTTAATTTTATTTTCTAATTCTTCCTTTAATTCTTTATTATTTTTCAAAAGGTTTTTAACATTTTCTTTTCCTTGGCCAATTTTTTCGCCATTGTAAGAATACCATGCTCCACTTTTATCAATTATATTTAAGTCAGAAGCTATATCAACTATTTCACCTTCACGACTAATACCTTCACCATACATAATGTCTACACAAGCGGTTTTAAATGGAGGTGCCACTTTATTTTTAACTACTTTAATATTAGTTTTATTACCGATCACCTGGTCTCCTGCTTTAATTTGTTCACCTCTTCTAATATCAAGTCTTATAGTTGCGTAGAATTTTAAAGCTCTACCACCAGGAGTTGTTTCAGGATTACCAAACAACACACCAACTTTTTCTCTTAATTGATTAATAAAAATTGCTGTAGTTTTTGTTTTATTAATTGTTCCAGATAGTTTTCTTAAAGCTTGAGACATAAGTCTTGCTTGAAGTCCAACATGAGAATCTCCCATTTCTCCTTCTATTTCTGCTTGAGGAACTAGTGCAGCTACTGAGTCAATGACAACAATACTTACAGCTTCACTTCTAACTAATGCTTCACATATTTCAAGAGCTTGTTCACCTGTATCTGGTTGCGATAATAATAATTCATTTATATTGACACCTAAATTTTTAGCATAAACTGGATCAAGTGCATGTTCAGCATCAATAAATGCAGCTCTTCCTCCAGCTTTTTGAACTTCTGCAATTGCCTGTAATGCTATAGTAGTTTTACCAGAAGATTCGGGTCCATATATTTCAATAATTCTTCCTTTAGGGAATCCTCCAACACCTAGAGCTGTATCAAGTGTAAGTGATCCAGTTGATGTTACATCTATTTCCATATGTTCATTGCCACCAAGTTTCATAATAGCACCTTTACCGAATTGTTTTTCAATATCAGCCATTACCTGTTCAAGAACCTTATCTTTATCTTTTGTATCTTTATTATTTACAGTTTTCATTTATTTCCTCCTATGATATCTTTCATGAATACATTTATATTTTAATATATATATTTTCCTTTGTCAACACTTTTTAAAAACATTTGTTTGTGTGCGGTGATTTATACAAAAAAAAGAAATCTGCTTAGCAGATTTACTAAAATTTGTTATTTTTTTATTACAAATTTTACTTTTCTTTAAATATTAAATCTTTAGCATTGTAATAATATTGGCATCCAGAGAATACTGATAATACAGTTGCTAAGTAAATTAATATCATATCTAATCTAAAATTAAATATTTCAAATGGAAGATTATAGAATAACAATAAATTTAAACCAATCATCATACAAACAGTTTTAGCTTTACCAGCGATTGAGGCTCCAACTACTTTTCCTTTGTTACCACTTGCCATTTTAATCGAATCAACAAATGTGTCTCTTGTAATAATAATTACAGGAATAGCAACAGAAATAAATCCTTCATAAGCTAATATAATTAATAAACCATTAACTAAAAGCTTGTCAGCTATAGCATCCATTACTTTTCCAAAGTCAGTAACTAGATTTTTTTTTCTTGCAATATTTCCATCCAAGAAATCTGTTAAAGATGCTATCATAAAAACAACACCAGCTATTATATATTTAATATCAACAATTATTTTACCAGCCACTGTAAATGTTTTAAATTGTACTCCTAATTGATCCCAAGGTATCATTAAAAATACTAGCAAAATAATTGATAATATAATTCTTGCTACTGTGATTTTATTTGGTAAATTCATTTTTTTCATTTTCTATTCCTCCACATAACTAATTTCACTAGAACTAGTAGTATTTATAGTCAATTTATTTAAAGACCATAAAACTATTAAAAATATTAAAATAATTCCTATAAGATATAATAAAATATAAATTTTTCCTCTATGTTTTTTTACATCCATAGTATATGGTGAAATTACTTTTTCTTCTTTATTTTCTTCTTTTTCTTTTTCCTTAATTAATTGTTCAATTTCTTTTACAGGTATTTTTGAAGTATATTCAAACATATAATCATTAAATTCATCAATTAATTTATCCGGATCAAGCCCAAGATATTTAGCATAGTTTTTTATATAATCTTTAAGTACGTAGATATCTTTAAAGCAGCCAATTTTACCATCTTCAATGTTTTGTAAAATTTCTACTTTAATATTAACATCTTTACTTGCTTCTTCTATACTTACCCCTGATGATTCTCTTGTAGACTTTAACGTACTACCTATCTCATCCAAGATTGTTCACTCCTTTATTAAAAATAAAATAATATCTTATAAGCCATGTTCTGTACCCTAAAAGGGCGGCAAATATTTATCTATCTTTCGATTCTTACATCGGTTTAATTCCCTAGTAAAACTCCCCTACCAAAATTTGGGTTTCTCGCTCATGGGGTTTACCACGTTCCACTCTATTTGTTTCCAAATAGTCTCGTCTCTTTGGCACTTTTATACCTAATTTAACCATTTAAGGTTATTTCGGAGCCGTTAGCAAAGCTACCTTAGATTATTTTTTCTCTAAGCATGAACACTACAATCATCGCAGATTGTGCGAGCATGGACTTTCCTCTACATAAAATTTATGCAGCATTTGCCCAGATATTATTCATCTTTTCCATAAACTATTTTCTCTAATTGACTAATTCTTTTAAGAAGATCAATATTATTTACACTACGAGATTCTCTTGCACCATCATCTGCTGCTTCGATAGTCATATGAAGACGACGTAATTCATTTTTTAATTTTGAATTATCTTCTGTTAAAAGTTTAATTTCTTTTTCTTGCTTTTTTATAATAGAATTAAATTCAGTATAATCTCTTATAACCATATCTAAATATTTATCTACTTCTTGAGGTCTATACCCTCTAGCATCGACTTTAAACTCTTTTTCCAATATTTCATTTGGTGTTAAAAAAATCTTATCATTATACATTTTATTCACCTTCTCGTATGTTCTAATTATAGTAAAAAAGTACTTGAGTTGTCAAGAGGTAGGGTTTTATATTAATTCATATTCTCGTGTTAAAATTCTTTCATCACTACAATATTCCATCACAAATTTATTATTTTTTCTTACAATAATTATTCCTATTGTTTTATCTTGGTTTATCTTTTTTTAATTTTTATCTATATAATTCATATATATTTGAATTTGACCAATATGTTCCTTCTTTAATTCTATAACCTTTAGTTCTACCACTACATAACAATTATATTCTATGTTAAATAGTAATAAATCTATATAATTATACCTATTTCCTAATCTTAAAGGATATTCACTTTTAATAAAAGAAAAACCTGTACCTAATTCTTCTAAAAAATCCGAAACATTTTCAAATATTAATTTTTGTAACACCTTCTCTGATATATTTTCATGAATTTTTTTGCTTTTTATAATTATCGGATCTTTTACAAAGTCTTTAACTTCTAAATTTTCTTTATTTTCTTTTAATTTTAATTTAGTTTCTTCACTAAGTCTTTCATATTCTTTTGCTTTTATTCTTTCTCTTAATTGTCTTACTGATAAATTATTGGATATAGTTATGTCAACGTAATAATTTATTTCATCATTATCATTTATTGATAACAAAGTCCTATAATGAGACCAATTCAATTTGTCACACAATGTGTGACCTTTTGCAAAAATATAAAATTGTCTAAAATATTTTAAGTTTGTAGTTGTATATCCTTTACCAAGTTCCCTTGTAAGTCTTAATGCATAGTTTTTTATTATCCCCTCACCATAACATTTACCAGCTTCACTTAACATTTTTCCAACTTTATAATATGTATCTAAGTCACTTTTATTTATCACATAATTCTTTACTTTTTTATTTACTTCATTATTTAATAAACATTCTCTTATTTCATTATAATAATTCATAAAAAAAATCTCCTTTCTTCAAAGAGATTATTCTATACTATTATTTTTAAATTTTTTGTCTTTAAGCAATTTTTCTTCTATTCTTCTTTTATCAGCCTTCATATTTATTTCTGAAAGCTTATAAATCAGATTATTTATATAATTATCTAAACTCATATAATCACACTTTCATTACAATTTTTAAATTTTTAATAACTTTCTTTTCTATTCTAGAAATATAAGATTGACTAATTCCAAGTAATTCAGCAACTTCTTTTTGAGTATACTCTTTTGTATTATTCAACCCATAGCGCATAACCATTATTTGCTTATCACGAGGTTTTAATTTATTTATTTCTTTTTGTAGTGCTAATTTATCTACTTTATCTTCATATTCTTTACTTACCAAATCATCCTCCGTTCCTAAAATATCTTCTAAATGTAATTCATTACCTTCATTATCATAGTTTAGGGCATCTTCAAAACTAATTTCTGTTTTTCTTTTTTTATTTTTTCTTAAAAACATAAGAATTTCATTAGCTATACAGCGAGAAGCATAGGTTGCAAGTTTTATATTTTTATCAGGTTTATAAGTATTTATTCCTTTAATAAGCCCAATTGAACCAATGCTCACCAAGTCGTCTAGTTCATAACCCGTATTTTCATATTTTTTTGCAAGAAAAACTACTAGTCTCAAATTATGTTCTATCAATATATTTTTAGCATTTTCATCGCCTTCTCTGGCTCTAATAACATAATTTAATTCTTCTTCTTTAGATAATGGTGGTGGTAATTTATCAGTACTCCCGACAAAAAAACATTCATTATATTTCTTCTTCAAATAAGCTATTATTTTTTTAAACATTTAATTCCTCCATTAATTTATAATTTAAAAGACAATCTATTCCATCAATATTAAATTTTTCTTCTGCTAAACCAACTAAATAATTATTATAAGATTTGCCATTTATCTCAATAAACTGTGGTTTAATACATTTGATTAAACCAGTATTATTTAAAGATTTAAATGGTACATAAATAGGACTTCTAATATTTATTTTCCCAATAATTTTATTTATATCAACTAAAATTATTCCCTTATTTGTATATGGATCAACTAATTTGTTACCTGTATCTAAAAAAGAATTTAATTCTATACAAATATTATTTTTAAACATAATTTTTACTAAGTAATAATATTTATAATTAGATTTTATTTTATTAAAGTATTTTATTATTTCAATAGATACAAGCGGTAATAATATAATTATTAAACAAAAATAAAGATATTTAGAAATTATATTTTGTTTTATAAAATAAAGTATGCCACCAAAAATAGTAGAAATCATGTAGACATAAGCCATATTATTAATCATATATTTTAAATTTTTAAAGCCAAATATTATGAGGCACAATACTATACATAATAGTATTTTTATGATAAATAAACTTATTTTATTAATATTAATAAATAGAAATATTAAACTAATATTTCCCAGTGATGAAGCTAATATGATTCTATATAATTTAGTATTTCTTTTTAATATTTTATTTACTATATAAAAAATATTATAATCTAATAAAGTATTTATAATTAAAACTATATCTAAATATACTTTCATTATTATCACCAATATTAGTGTACTAAATGAAATATAAAAAAAATGTCAGTTATTGTTGTAACTAACATTTTTTATTTTTAATTAATATATTTATCTGCTATTTTTTCAAAAACTTTTATTCCATCAATAGCGGCTGATGTTATGCCACCTGCATAGCCAGCTCCTTCACCGCAAGGATAAATTCCTTTAATATTAGCTTCTAAATTATCATCTCTAACTATCCTTACCGGTGATGATGTTCTTGATTCAACTGCAGCAATTATAGCATCATCATTATTAAAATTTTTAATTTTAGTTCCAAAATATTCAATTGCTTCAGTTAATGATTCATTAATATATGCTGGAAATATTTTGTTAATATTAGCAAAGTTATAGTTTCCTTTAAACACTGGTTTTACACTCTTAAAACCAGTAGAATTAACATTATCTTTATAATCTTTATAAAGTTGAACCGGTATTAAACCTTCACCTATTTTATAAGCATTTGATTCTAATTTTTCTTGAAATTTTAAACCGCTAAACAATTGATCACCATAATCTTTTTCCGTTACTGTTACGATAATTGCACTATTAGCATTACTACTCTCTCTTTGAAAATTACTCATTCCATTTATAGCAAGTTTTTGATTTTCTGAAGAAGAGTTTACTACATATCCGCCAGGACACATACAAAAAGAATAAACTCCTCTTTTATTTTTTGTTTGATAAGTCAATTTATAAGATGCTGGAGGTAATTGCTTATAACTATCTTTGTATTGCGAATAACTAATATCTTTTTGATTATGTGAGATTCTTATTCCAACTGCAAATGGTTTATTTTGCATTTCTATTTTATTTTTATTAAGCATTTTAAAAGTATCGCGAGCACTATGACCAATAGCTAAAATAGCAATATCACATTTTATTATTTCACTATTATTAAGTTCTAAAGCTTCTAGCTCATTATTCTTTACAATAATATTTGTTACGGTTGTATCAAATTTAAATTCTCCACCCATTTTTATAATATTATTTCGAATACTCTTGACCATTTTTCTTAAAATATCTGTTCCAATATGAGGATTGGAATTATATAGAATTTCTTCTGGCGCTCCATTTTCTACAAATGTTTCAAAAATAAATTTTTGGCGATAATACTTATCTTTTACTAAAGTGTTTAACTTCCCATCAGAAAAAGTCCCAGCTCCACCTTCTCCAAATTGAACATTACTTTTAGAATTTAAAATATTTTCATTCCAAAACTTTTCTACATCTGCAACTCTTTTATCAACCATGCTACCTCTTTCGATAATAAGAGGTTTATAGCCAAATTTAGCAAGCATATAACTACACATCATACCAGCTGGTCCAAAGCCAATCACTACTGGGCGATAATTTAGTTTTTTAATACCTGTAACTTTATAAGTATATTTTTCAATCGGAGTCTTAAATACATCAGCGTCACTAATTTTCTTTAAGATTTTTTCTTCATTGTTAACTTTTACATCAAGTTCATAGACATATTCTATATTATCTTTTTTTCTAGCATCTATTGATTTTTTAGAAATTTTATAATCAAGTACACAAGCTTCATTAATTCTTAACTTTTTAGCAATTTTTTTCGTAATCTCTAATTTATTATCTTTATCGATATTTATTTTAATTTGTCTTAGTCTTATCATTTATATATTCTCCTACTCTAAGAGCACTAAGCCATGCAAACATTAAATTATATCCACCACAATCACCATTGACATCTAAAATTTCTCCGGTAAAAAATAGATTATTTATAATTTTAGATTCAAAGTTTGAAGTAACATCTTGTAAAGAAATTCCTCCAACTGTAATTTGAGCACTGGAAAATCCTTTAGTTTTAGTAATATTAACTTGATAATTTGTAATATTATCACATAGTTTTTTTATTCTTTCTTCTGTTAAATCAGTTAAATATTCATTCTCTTCAATTTTAGATTTTCTTAGAATTAATTTAATTAGTTTATAATTTATTATTCCTTCAAGCAACTGGCTAATATTTCTATTATTTAGTTTTTCACTTCTTTTTGTTAGCCAGTAAAATACATCACTTACTTCTGGTAAAAAATTTATTCCTATTACTTCCTTTTTACCCTTATCAAGTCCTTTAGAAATAATTGAACTTAATTGCATTACACAAATTCCACTAATTCCATAATCTGTTATTTGAAGTTCACCAATCTCATTTTTTATTTTTATATTATCTTCATATAAAGTTAATTCTACTTTAGTACGAACTCCACTTGCATTTTTAATTTTATCATCTGATTCTAACTGAACAAGACCAGGAAGAGGTTTAATAATTTTATGACCCATTTTTTTGATTATTTCTAAGCATTTTCCATCACTTCCTGTATTTTGATAAGAGCATCCACCTGTTGCTACTACAACATAATCAGCTTCATATTTAATACCATCAGAAGTATAAACTTTAAATATTTCATTATCTTTTTTTATATCAATAACATTTGTATTATAAACTATATTTACTCCTCTTAAATCTGCTTCTAATTCTAAAATATTTCTAAAACTTATAGCTTCTTTAGATTTTGGATAATAATACCCATCTTTAATTTCTGGTTCAATACCAATTGTATCAAAAAATGCTTTTATATTATCAAAATCATTTTCTTTTATAAAACTATTTAAATTATCTGATGAACTATGGTAATTTAAAATACTATGTTTATCATTAAAATAATTACATCTGCCATTACCAGTTATTAATAATTTCTTTCCACTTACACTATTTTTTTCAAGTATAGTAACTTCATTATTACTTAATTTAATTGACGCTAAAAGACCACTTGCTCCCGCACCAATGATTAGAATCTTTTTCATATATCCTCCACTTAATTAATTATAGCATATTTTTATTCCTTTTTTACGTTAATATGTTATAATAATTTGGATTTAAAAAGGTGATTTTTTTGAAGACAAATATAAAAATAAATTTTGATCAAATATCAACAAATTTAGAAGAAAATTTAAATATTCTAGTTTTGTCAGATATTCATATTGATAAATTTCAAGATAATATTGAATATTTAAATAAACTACTATCTATAATGAGTTATTTAAAAATAGATTATATTCTAATACCAGGAGATTTAATTCAAACTTATAAAGTTTTACTTTCTAATGTAAATACTCTGATAAAAGAATTTGGTAAAGTTGCTCCGACTGTTATATCAATCGGTAATCATGAATTACAAGCTGTTAAAAAGGGACTTAATTTAAAATGGTTTATCGATTTAGAAAAGTTTGATAATGTTTATCCTTTAATAAATACAAGTGTTTTATTAGATAACATTCAATTTGCAGGTTTTTCACCTAATTTAGATGTATACTTACCAAAAACTAAAAATAAAAATGAATTATTTTTAAAAGAATTTATGGAATCTGGTATTAAAATTAATTCTGCAGCAGAATTTAAAATCATGTTGTCTCATAATCCAAATTATATTAATGAACAAACTCTACAAAATAATGAAGTTTTAAATAATTTTAACTTATTTATAAGTGGACATAATCATAATGGGTGTACGCCTTTATTTTTAGAAAAGATGTTTAAAGCATATGGTCTTTTTGGACCATATTTCACTCTTTTTCCAAGTAAAAGTCGAGGAATAATAAATGTCAATGGTTCAAATTTATTTATAAGCAAAGGTTTTAGAAAATTCCCTCAAGAAAATATTTTTATGAATAAACTTGATAGTCTTTATAACAATGATATACATCATTTAGTTTTAAAAAAGAAAAAATAAAATGGAAGTGGTATTGTGAAAAAACATAATAACAACTTTAAAAGATTATTAACTTATTACTTATATATTTCTTTAAGTATTCATACTTTCATTTTTCAAAAAGAAAATAATGATTTTAAAGAAAATATAACTAATTTTTTTGATTTTTTTAAAGATTATGACAGTTATAATCAAACGCTACCTTATCTTGGTACATATATTCCTCAAGGATTGTGTGTTGTAGAAAATGATATTTATATTACGGCATATGATGGAAAGAAAAAAGATAATTCTGTCATTTTTCAATTACTATCAGATGGTAATTATAGAACAATTTGTCTTGATACAAAAGCTCATGTTGGTGGTATAACATATGATGATAAAAATCAACTATTTTGGATATGTGACACTAATGGAACAATTTCTTCTTACAAATATCAGGATGTAATTGAATATGATAATATTATGGCTCAAACAAAAAAACTTAATGTCCAAAACAATGATTTAATAAATCACAAAGGAATAATTTCAGCAGCTTACTTAACTATATTTGAAAACCACTTGTATGTTGGAAATTACTCTAAGGATAATAATGGGATTTTAAAATGTTATCAAATTAATGATGAAGGAAAAATAAATATTGAAAATTATACAGTATATCAAATACCAAATTATGTTCAAGGAGTAACTTTTTATGATTATGATGGTGTAACATATATTTTGTTTAGCGAATCTTATGGCAAAATAAATAATTCAACTTTAGAGATTTGCACCTTTGATGAAAACAATAATGATTATCGTAATAGTAATTCAATTAGATACAAAACTCCTAGAATGATGGAAGAGATTTGCCTTGATAAAAATGATAATTTGATAATGCTTTTTGAATCAAGTGCTTATAAATATAAAAATGGAATTAATGATATGGAAAGATTACAATCTGTTAACATAAAGACTTTAATTAAGAAAAAATAATTATTATCATTAAATTGAATCTAATGAAATATTATTTTATTAGATGATGCTTATGAAAAAGAAAAAGTTAGATTTAATTTTATTAATTTCAACCTTATCTTTAATAATCTTCGGAATAATAATGATTTATTCTGCTAGTTTTGTATGGGCTGAATATAAATTTCATGATCAATTTAAATTTGTTAAATCACAAAGTGTATTTTTTATAATAGGCATTTTTTTAATAATGTTTTTTTCTAAATTAGATATTAATTTCTTAAAGAAAAAAGCAAATTTAATATTATTTTGTTGTTTTATTTTATTACTTTTAGTTTTAATACCGGGTATAGGAACAATTAGAAATGGTTCAAGAAGTTGGTTTGGAATTGGTGGACTTGGCATTCAACCTAGTGAGTTTAGTAAAATTGGTCTTATTATATATGTTTCTAAATATCTTTCAAATAATAATAAATTAATGAAAAACATCAAAAAAGGAGTATTCCCTATATTGCTTATAATTGGAATATTTTTTGCCCTAATTATGTTAGAGCCTGACTTTGGTACAGCAATGGTTATAACTTTAACATTAATAGTAATTATTTTTACTTCAGGAGTTAAAATATCATTTTTTACAAATATTGGTTTAATTGGAATATTGGGTATAGTTTTGTTAATAATAATTGCTCCATATCGAATGGCTAGAATTGTTTCATTTTTAAACCCTTGGAGTGATCCGTTAGGTAGTGGTTTCCAAATAATTCAAAGTTTGTATGCCATTGGACCAGGTGGCCTTTTAGGCCAAGGATTCTTACATAGTAGACAAAAAAGCTTTTACTTACCTGAACCACAAACTGATTTTATTTTTTCTATTATTAGTGAAGAGTTTGGAATATTAGGTGTTCTAATTGTTTGTAGTTTATTTTTTATTATTTTTTATAGAAGTATTAAAATTGCTTTAAGACAAACTGACTTATTTAAGAAATATTTAGCTTTTGGTTTAGCTTTTGGTATTATTATTCAAGCAATTTTAAATTTATGTGTTGTTGTAGGACTTATTCCTGTAACAGGAGTTACTTTACCATTTTTATCCTATGGTGGTTCATCACTTCTTGTATCTATGTCAAGTATTGGAATAATTTTAAACATAAGTAAAAAAGACTAGAACACTTTTAATTTTCTAGTCTTTTCAAATCCAGGTATATCTTTTTCATTCTTATTAACTAAGTAATAATTATTATTTAGCTTCATCTTTAATTCTTCTCTAGATAAATAAATAATATTATTTTCTTCAATTAAACAATATATAAAATTATCATTATATCTATATGTAATTAATAAATTAATTTCTTTTAGTTCATCATCTCTTATGATTAAAAATGAATTAAGATTATCTTCTTTTTCAAAGTTATATAATAACTTTAGATAAATTTTAATTGCTAACATTTTTTCCATTCCTGTACTTTTTAGCATTTTTAAAATTGCATAAATTTTTGCCATAAGATCTTTAAACAATAAAGATTTTTCTTGTTTAAAATTAATTACTGTATTATATGATTCTAGAAATTCTTTTTCTAATTTTTCTAAATTTATAGATGCATATCCTATTTGTTGATCTACAGTATCAAGTATTTTATCGATTATTTTATTTTTTTCTAGACATCTATAACTTTTTGTTGCCATGTCAAGTTTTAATCTCGTTAAATCATTAAGAAAAATATTATATTCATTATTGTTTGTTGATTGAGTAGCATCTGCCATCATTAAAGTTCCATCGCAATCAAATACCACATATTTATGATAGTCTCCAACAACTCTTGCCATAATTCCATACTCGCATAATAATCTAGCATATATCTTTGACCAAGTTGTACAAATTACTTTATGATCTTCAGTTGTAATATCTCTTAATTTTTTATACTTAATAGAATTCAATATATTAATTTTATCTTCAATTTTTTCCATGTTAAAAACAGAATTATAAAATAAGTATTCTATATCATAATTTAGAATAAGACAGCTATTTAAATATAATTTCCTTGCTATTATAAATTTTGAATCTGAAACATTAATATTCTTTGTTATTGCCGATCTTATTTTTTCATTTAATCTTTCAAAAGGCTTTTCACCAATTATTTCATGTTCTTTTTTTATATGTAAAGAATACTTTTGCATTAATAAATTAAATCTTTTTTTATAAATTTCATTTGTTTTTTGTTCTGAATTTTCAAAAAGATTGTACATTAGGTTTAAATAATCATCGATTACATGATTGCCAAAACTTTCTTTATTTTTATCATAATCATAAAATTTTTTAAATATTTCTTCTTCAGACAAAATTTTTATAATATCTTCAGGTTTTATTAATTCTTTTTTCTTTTTAAAATAACCTATTATTTTTTTCATTTTTATCACCCCCTATTTTAAGCAAATAAAAAGTGTTTTAAACACTTTTATTAATTTTTTCTAAGGCTTTTTTGATTCCTAAATAAGGAAGCAGTGCACAATGTTTACGATTAGCTTGTTTATATATTGTATCATACACTATTGCTTCATTAAGTAAATCTTTATCATAATCTTTTTCGTTTACCATATTATCAAATTCTTCCATGTATTTAATTGCTTCAGCGATTGTTTTTCCAATTAAATTATGAATCATTATTGAAGTTGAAGAAGTTGAAATAGCACAAGCTTCACCATCGAATTTAATATCTTTTATCATATTATCTTCAACTAATAAATAAATATCTAAATTATCAATACAGCTTTCATTATTAGTATTTACTTTAATATACCTCTTATCATCTATACTTTCTTTATTCATAGGATTTTGATAATTTTCTAAAATAATTTCTCTCTTTAAATTTTCATCCATTGTTATAACATCTCTCTTAATATTTTATTTTTATCACTTAGTAATTTTATTAATAAATCTATTTCTTCTTTTGTATTATAAAAATATAAACTTACTCTCAAAGTATTATTAACATTTGTAGCACTTTTTAAAACTTTAGCACAATGATTTCCAGCTCTTACACAAATATGATACTTATTTAAATAATAAGCAACGTCTTGGGAAAATATTCCATCTATATTAAATGCTACTATTCCACTATCACTTTCTATATTTATTATATCGATATGAGGAATTGTTATTAAATTATCTACTAAATATTTTCGAAGTTCAACTTCGTGTTTATGGATATTGTTTAGTCCTATTTTCTTTAAGTATCTTACTGCTTCACCAAGTCCAATTGCTCCAGCTATATTTGGTGTTCCGGCTTCTAGTCTATGAGGAAGTTGTTTTAAATAAACATGATCTTCATCATCAAATGAT
This sequence comes from uncultured Erysipelotrichaceae bacterium, assembly GCA_902795845.1. GTDB lineage: Bacteria > Bacillota_I > Bacilli_A > RF39 > UBA660 > RUG14121. Next base: position 9,201 of record CADBMU010000083.1, on the reverse strand, counting down.
TCATTCATTCCACCACCAAGATTTGTCGGTATCACTTTTTCTAATAATTCTTTTTTACCATAAAGGACTCCAATACCAGTTGGTCCACACATTTTATGGCCTGAAAAAGCTAGAAAATCTACATCACTATCTGTAACATCAGTTTTTAAATGTGGTACACTTTGAGCACCATCTACAACTACAAAAGCATTATTTTCATGAGCTAGTTTTGTTATTTCTTTAATTGGTCTTATATCACCAACTACATTAGTAATTTCAGCTAACGCTATTACTTTTGTATTTTCATTTATTACCTTTTTTATATTATCCATTGTAACATAATAGTTTTCATCAAGTGGGACATAAACTATTTTACAACCTATTTCTTTAGCAAGTCTAAACCAAGGCATTACATTTGATGCATGTTCACTTTTAGTAATTACAATTTCATCATCAGCCTCAAGATATCTTCTAAAAAATCCCGTAGCTATCATATTTAACGAATCAGTAGATCCACTTGTAAATACAATTTCTTCTCTATATCTAGCATTTATAAATTCTTTAATTTCATCACGAGCACTTTCATATTCATAATCTACTTTTAAAGATAAGTCATAATCACCTCTATGAGCATTTGCTGAATAGTCTCTATAATATTCTGTAATTTTATCAATAACACATTTAGGTTTTAAACTAGTTGCACCACTATCTAAATAAATTAGATTGGTTTGGAGAATAGGAAAATCTTCTCTATGCATAAATTCACCTCCTAATTATTTTTATCTATAATTTCATTCATATCACTATTTAAAATGCTTTTTAAAAAACCAGAAATAATAAGTCTTTTAGCAGCATTATTTTCTATTCCTTTAGAATTTAAGTAGAATAAATAATCTTTATTTATATTTCCAATAGTAGAATTATGATTTGCTATAACATCATTAGAATCTATAAACATATTTGGATTAATTTTAATAAATCCATTTTCTAAATTTAATCCTCTTAAATCTTCATTAAATTCATTATTTAAAGTTTTCTCTGTTACTCTTCCATTGCTATCAATAATAGCAGTAGCATTTTCTAAGGCTACTCCTCTTACTCTTATATTACTTTTTATATTATTTTTAGTAATATTATTATTTATTATAAGTTTACAGCTATCATTGTTTATAAAGGAATAATTGAAATTAGTAATAGAATTTTCATAATTATTTATCTCAATAATTTTATTTTTAAATTTATTATTAGAAAACATATAATAATTTAAACTACTATTTTCTAAAACATCTATTTTTAATTTTAAATTATCGCATTCATTAAAATCATAAATGGTAGAATTACCATTTATTCTTAAATTTACTTCATCATTATTAATTATTATCTTGCAATTTTCATTATTTATTTCAAAATCATTGGTATTTATATTTATAATATTCATAAATTTATTTTATCGTAATAATATTAACCTAAATATTATTAAATCCATTCTCTTCTACATAATTTGCAAGACTATAATCACCTGATTTTTTAATTGTTCCATCTTTTAAAATATGAACAAAGTCAGGTTTTATATATTCTAAGATTTTTTTATGATGAGTAATAATTAAAATACTTGGTTTAAATTTTTCATAATATTTCATAATTGATTCAGACACTACTTTAAGAGCATCAACATCTAATCCAGAATCTATTTCATCTAATATTATAAAGCTTGGTTCTAACATCCATAAGTGAATTAATTCATTTTTCTTTTTTTCACCACCAGACATTCCTAAGTTTATTTCACGATGTAAAAAATTTTCTGGAATATTTAATTCATTACATATTTCTTTAGCTTTTTTACTAAATTCAAATATATTTAATTTTTTCCCTTGAGCATTAAGAGTTGTTCTTAGCATTTCAGCATTGGTAATTCCTTCAAGTTCAATTGGATTTTGATTAAGTAAAAATACACCATCTTTTGCTATTTGATATGTTTCTTCATTAGTTATATCCTTATCATTCAAAATAATAGTACCACTTTTTTTATAATTTTTATCATTAAGAATTACTTTACATAATGTTGATTTACCTACTCCGTTTGGACCCATGATTGCATGGATTTCACCATCATTTATATTTAAATTTAAATTATTTAATATTTTTTTATCTTCTGTATCTACAGATAAATTTTTAATATTTAACATAAAAATCACCCAAGTGTATTTTATCAAATTTCTATTGAATTGTCATCATTTCTTATAAAAAATATATTTTTGAAAATTATTTTTAATAAAAAAATTGTATCTATGTAAAATCTATGATATTATTAATTTAGGTGAGAAGCAAAAAGTCTTTTAGGGACTCGATGCTTGCCACGTATTGTGATAAGCACCTTTATTCAGGTTTTAAGAATAAAGATGCTTTTTTTATTATATTAATATAAATATCAATTTATATATTATATATAATAATATGATTATTAAGATAAATAACCCTAAGATTTAAAAATCTTTTTTAGTCATATGTACTACCTTCTTTCATAGTTTTACCAAAACCCTCTGAATTTTAGTCCCTAATTATGGTAGCAAGCATCTTCTTTTTGCTTCTCGGTATGCTATTATATAGTAATTTTTTTATATTTCAAGGCTTTCGACAAAATTAGAAAAAACTTCTTATTTTTTGACATTTTTTGCATAAAAAAACATCTTATTTTCCATAAGATGTTGTAAATACAAGTTTTGTATCAAAAGTTTTATTTGAAGCACTTGTAGTTGTCTCTTTTTCATCAATCCATAATCTTAACGAATATGTTTTAGTAGCACCAGTTTCAAGTGTATCATTCCCAATTAAATAACTTGCTGTTGCATTTGATAAAGTTTTTGTAGAACTAGTTAAACTATTTATTAATGCTGGTGTTTGACCATTAAAGCTATATTTTACTTGCGAAGCTGTCAAAGGATTTATTGACTGTAAAATTTCAAGATTTAATTGCAATTTCTTTGTATCATTACATTTGTTAGTAATTGTATATTCAACCGGTGTTAAATTCATTCCTTCAGCATCACTAATCGGATAAGTGTCTTCTAAACTAATAACGTTTTTTTCAGTAAAAGTAGTTTCTAAACATCCAACATTTAAAACATTTACGTTTGTTTGTTCTTTTGTAACTGACCATTTAGAATATGAATATCCAACTACCGCTAGTATTAAAATTAAAACTAATATACTACTTATTAATATTTTCTTATTTTTCATAAAAATCACCCTTATAATTTTATATTTGATTCAAGATAGTCTTTAATTTTTAATTCTATTATTTTGTATTTTTCACTATCGTTAATAACCTTTTTTAGAAGTTCAAGTTTTATATCTAAAATATTTAAATTATAAATAATTTTAAATGAACTTCGATAATTAATATCATATATGTATGATAAATAATATATAATATCCTCTGCTATATTTGTAACTTCTTTAAATGGAAGCATTTTTTCAGAAATAAAATTATTTACAATTTCTTTATCTATATCATACTTTGAATCAAAATCATAATGTAAAGTTAAAGATTTTTCATTATAAGGATTATATTGAGTATTTAAAATATCTAATTTATCAGCATCTCGAACTAACTTTAATATTTTTTTTGTAAGTTTATCTAAATTATCTGGTATTTCGATTTTATTATGATATTTCACTGAATTTAAAACTACATTTTTATATTTTTCATCTACGTATTTTAGAATATAATTATTATTACTTAATATTTCGTAACCTAAATCACCATGGTCAATTTTACTCCATGAATGATATTTAGTCCATTCTTCAAATCTTGCTATATCATGAAGTAAAGAAGCTATAATAGCAAGTTCTTTTTCTTCAGTAGAAAAATTTTCATTTTCACAAATAATTTTAGCAAAATCGACTACTCTAAAAGTATGTTCATATTTATATTTATTTTCAATAATAGTTAAATCAAATTTCTTTACATATTTTTCAAATTCGACTACACAAGCTTCAAAATCCATTATTTTCCTCCGCTATAATCCTCTAAAAAAAATGGTTTTAACATATAAGTCTCTGTATCAGCATATTTAATAATTACTATTTTATACAAAGTGTAATTATAAACAGTTATATCACGACCATTTTTTTCATATCTTTTTTCTTCTTTATACCCAGTAGGTTTGTTTCCATTTTTAACTTCATTATAGTTACTATTGCTAAAATAAATTAAACATATAAATAGAATTATAGCTGAAAATGCAATAATGTTTACAATTAAATTAAAAATATTAAAACTCTTCTTTTTATTCTCTTCATTCACTAGTATCACCATACTAATATTAACATTATTCTAGTAATTTATCAATATTATTGATTTAATGTTATTTCTAATGTGTTTTCAAAATTTATGTTTTCACCAGTCTTTATACTTACTTCACTTACGTTTCCGTAACCATTAATATTAAAGTTTAACCCAATTAATTTACAGAATGTTTTTATATCATTACTACTCCATCCAATTACATCTGGCATGGTAAAATTAGTTCCATCAGTAAGTAAGAAGACTTTAGTACCATAAGTAACTGATTTATTTTTTAAAGGGTATTGATTTATAATATGTTTACCATCTCCAAGAACTACTACTTTTAATCCTTTTTTTTCTAATAAATCAGTAGTTAAAATAGTTTCTTTAGAAATATAATTAGATAACTTGATTATTTTTGTTTCATCTATATCACTCTTTGTTTCAACTAAATTCTTATATTTAGCAATCTCTTCAATTGAGTTAGAAACCATATCTGCAATATCTTTAGTTTCACCAACTAACTGTTTTACAGAAACATAGATAACATATTCTGGATCTTCATAAGGAAATAGTCCAGCAAAAGATTTAATATAATCATAATTTCCTGTTAAATATCCACCATTAGGGGATGCTATTTGGGCTGTTCCTGTTTTTCCAATAACTGTAACATTATCTGCGGCATAGTTTTTTGAAGATGCAAGACCATCATAAACAACATTATACATTAAATTTTTCACCTGATTAATAGTATCTGTACTTGCTACTGTATTTAATTCGGTTCTTTTTCCTTCATAAATTGTATTTCCTTTAGAATTAACAATTTTACTAACTATATATGGTTTTAATACTGTTCCATTATTAGCAATTGAAGATAATGCTTGTAAGTTTTGAATCGGAGTTGTTGTTACACCTTGTCCAAAAGAAGCATTTGCAAGTTCGCTCTCATAATTAAAGTTTATTTTACCAGGTAATTCACCCGGAAGTTCAATCCCTGTATTTTTACCAAATCCTAAATTTTCATAAAAAGTTTTTAATTTTTTTGTACCAAGTTTTTGAGCAAGTAATGTGGCAGCAACATTTGATGAATAAGCAAAACCTTTATTATAAGTAATTCTACCCCATCCTACGTTATTAAAATCTTTAATAACTGTTCCATCACTTAACTTTATAGTACCTGAATCATATGTATCCTCGCCATTATATATACCATTTTCTATAGCTGCCATAAAAGAAAATATTTTCATGGTAGATCCTGGTTCATAAGTATAAGATGTTAAAGGATTTAAATAAGATTCAATATTATCTAGTGTATTTAAATTAAAATTTGGTGTTGATGCTGATGCTACTATTGCACCAGTTTTTGCTTCCATTACACTGAAAGTGACCCATTTAAGATCGTGCTTTTCTGCCAAACTATAAACTGCATTTTCTGCTATTAATTGAATATTATTATCAATAGTTAAATAAATATCATTACCATCTTCTGCTTCTTCTATTAAAACAGGATGTTTACTATTATCTGGAAGCTGATAGCCATATGCATCTTGTTGGTATGTTTTCTTTCCATCTTTTCCTTTTAGTTTATCATTATAATATTTTTCAATACCCATTTCACCAGTTATTTCTTCATTATCATTAGGTCTTGCATACCCAATTATATAAGATGCAAAATTTCCCATTTTATAATATCTTTTAGTTGAAGCAACAAAATCTATACCTGGTAAATTCAATTTTTCTATTTCTTTTTTAGTAAGTTCTGTTATTCCTCTACCACCAGGTCCAAGTTCAACCTGGTATAAATCTTTATTTAAAAGATTTAATATTTGTTCTTTTGTCATATTTATTAAAGGAGCTAATTCTTCAGCAGTTTTATCTTTATCAACAACATGTTTTGGATTATTTTCATTAGTTGTTCTTGCACTAGATAAATATGCAATAACTGTATAAGAATTAACATTTTGAGCTAATACTTCACCATAGTAATCATAAATAGTTCCTCTTTTTGCTGGTAAGGTTTCACTTACTGTATTTCTACTATTAGCAAAAGCTGTTAAATCAGTGCCATCAACATTTTTTGCAAGTACAACATAACAAAGTTTTCCTATAGCAACGCATAATAAAAGAGAAACACATAAAAGCGTAAATTTTAAATTTATTTTTGCTTTGTTTCTCCTTTTTTTCATAATATCATTCCTTTATTCTGCTGTTATTAATTTAATATTATCATTATTATAAGACAATCCTAGCTCATTTGCAACGGCTTGAATTTTATCTAATGAAGCAAGCTCATTAATTTGCATGTTTAAACTATCATTTATACCAACTTGTTCATTTATTTTATTTTCTAATTTTTCTACTTCAATATTTGATTCAGATAATAAAGCTTTAGAAAAAACATTTGCAATAGGTATTAAAACAGCTACAAATATTATTAATCCATATATTAATTTTTCTATTCTTAAAACCTTTACTTTTTTTTCTTTCTTTATCATTCTAATCAAATCCTTTCAATTATTCTTAATTTAGCACTTTTACTTCTAGAATTTTCTAAAAGTTCTTTTTCTGTTGCCACTATTGGGTGCTTATTTATTAATTTTATTTTAGCTTGATATTCTAATGGTATTTCAGGAAGACCTTTAAAAATATCACTAACTTCACTATTTTCTTTAAATATTTTTTTTACAATTCTATCTTCTAAGGAATGGAATGTTATTACGCATATTCTTCCTTTAGAATTAAGTAAATCTATTGCATCAGGTAAAACACTTTCTAAAACACTAAGTTCTTTATTTACTTCAATTCTTATAGCTTGAAAGATATTTCTTTCAGGATGTTTTTCTTTAAAGTATTTTATACCAACTGCATTTTTTATTATTTCTACCAATTCTAATGTTGTAGAAATTTCTTTACTTTTACGATATTCAGCTATTTTTTTAGCTATAGCTTTAGATGTTTTTTCTTCACCATATCTAAAAAATATTTCTTTTAATTTTTCTTCACTGTACTCATTTACAACATTTTTGGCACTAAATGGATTATCTAAATCCATTCGCATATCAAGATTTCCATCTTTCATAAATGAAAAACCTCTTGTGGCATCATCAATTTGAGGTGAAGAAAAACCCAAATCAAATAAAATACCATCTACTTTTGTTACTCCATCTTCTAATAATTTTTCTTTCATATTTGAAAAATTACTATGATAAATATTAAAATTATTTGAAATTGCACTAAGAGTTTTTGTAGACTCTTTTATGGCAATTTCATCATTATCGAAGCAGTACAATTTCCCCGTAGTCAGTCTTTTTAATATTTCTTTGCTATGTCCAGCATAACCAAGAGTTGCATCAACATAAATACCATCTTCTTTGATATTCAAATTTTCAATGCATTCATTTAATAATACACTATAATGTTTCATTATTCCTCCAAGAATAGATTTTCAGCTATATCTTCAAGTTTTGAAGAATTGACATCCATAAAATCATTCCAGCCTTTATCTGACCAAATTTCGATACGGTCGTTGGCACCGATAATGACGCATTCCTTATCAATACCGGCGTAACTAACCAGTGGGGAGGTAATGTTTATTCGACCTTGGCGATCAAATTCACATTCAGTAGCACCAGAAAAGAAGGATCTTATAAAAATACGGGCATCTTTTTTAGTAAAAGGTAGAGACTTTAACTTTGCTACTAAGCTATTCCATTCATTCATAGAATAAACATATAAGCAATTTTCAAGGCCGCGAGTAATGATAAAATTATTACCTAATTCGCTGCGGAACTTATTAGGTATAACGAGACGACCTTTTTCATCAATATTATGATGAAATTCACCCATGAACATTATAATCCCCCACTTTCTACCACAATGTACCACTGTCTACCATTATAATACATTAAAAAATGGTTAAAGTAAATACTTTAACCATCGTTTTTTCAGAATTTTTTCTATTTTACATTTTACTTGTCAAAACTTTTTTCTTTTCTTTATTGAAAGAGATATAATCATTTAATTCATTATATTTTTCTTCCCTAGTATATATTTGATAATTAATTATATCTTCCACTGAAATATTCATAATTGTTGAAATTTCGTCTAAACTTATCATATTATTTTTAGCAAGAATCAAATAATAAATTAATTGTTTTTCAATTGGTGACAGTATATTTAATAACTCATCAAAATAATTACTACTAAATATATTAATTAAATATTTTGGATTGTATTCCATTATTGTATTAATAACAAAACTTAAAGAATAATAATCTAAATTACTTATATATGATTTTAATATAAAATCAGTGTCTACATTAAGAAGCAAAGATATCTTTCCTAAAGAATATTTTAATTCTGTTAATTTATAAATAATTGTATCCGTATAATTAAGAGCACTAGGAATTATTTTAACCTCTTGAGATTCTACTACTTCTTTTTCTTTTTTTACTTTTTTATTATAAGAATGTTCAATTTTTGATGAATTTAATTTCAAGTTATTTTTATTTTTCAATTTTCTTTTTATAGAAGCTTTAAAATTTGTATATAAACAATTTTCTTCTTTAGTAAATGTTTCATTTTTATTTAGTGTATCATAATTTTCGCCATATCTTCTCACTACTAATTTGTATGCCTGACATCCTTTATTATTATCAAGGTATTCTCTAACAAATATTCTTACTTCTTCTTTTTCTTTATCTGGCATATTGTCTTCATAAAACCAATCAAAAAACGAAACTTTTTTTACTCGGATTTTCATATCACCAGTTTTAATTCTATTTCTTATAAAATATTTAAAATTTTCATATGATTTGTTTTCTTCTTTAGTAAATGTCTCATTTTTGTTTAAAGTACAATAATCATTCCCATATTTTCTTACAACAAGTCCATATGCTTTATTTTCTTTGTTATTATTTAGATAATTAATAATA
>CADBMU010000082.1 GCA_902795845.1 uncultured Erysipelotrichaceae bacterium | reverse complement strand
ATTTTTTTACATTATTTAAATAGTATACACTACTGTTTTCAAAGTAAAACAGTTTTTTACTTATTTCTGCTATCTCTGTAATTTTTTCATTTATCCCAATTAAATATATATCTTTAGAAATATTTTTTAATATCTTGTTAATTATATCTTTTATACTAAAATATTCATTAATATTAAATAAAAAATACTTATTTTCATTGTATAAAATTAAATATTTTTCATTTATTTCTATAAAAGTTTTACTTTTAGATAAAATTTGTTTTGTACTTATTAATTTTAAATCTTTAAAACCACACTGGTCAAAAGCATCAATAATAATTTTTTTATCATTATATTGTAAATATGGTTCATAAATAACTATTGCTTTTAGACCAGTAAATAGTTTTGAAATTTTTTCTTGTTTAATTATTTCATTTAATTTTTTTAAAAACTGACTTACTTTTACTATTCTTCCATAATATATATAATTTGAAAACTTATATTTTTTTATTTCTTCTTTTTTTAAATTATATAAATATAAGTAACTATCAACTAAGTAAAATATACAATCAACTTGTTTTTTCATTATTAATTATTTAATTCGTTTACATTCATTTCATAAAAATCTAAAGGATTAATTAAGTTACCATCTTTATATACTTCAATTAATAAATTATATTTCTTTTGGCTTTCTAATTTATTTGAACCACTCTTACCAATAACTGTATCTTGATCTATTTGGTCGCCTATTTTTAGATCAGTACTTTCTAAAGAGTAATAAACTACTGTTAATTTTGTGTTATATTCAACATATACAACTTTTCCAAGTATATTATCATCTTTAATATTAGTTACTGTTCCAGGTAATGTTGCTAAAACATCAAATTGTTCATCAGAAGAATATAAAACTCCAGTGTTTTGCATGTAAGTATTTTCATAGTAAATTATAGAAGCTTCTTTATTAGCATCATCAGCATCTTTATTATAGAAATATTTACTTATTTCTACTTTATCACTATTAAATGGTTTTGAAACTTTTGGTTCTTCAGTACTTACAACAGAAGTCAAATTTTCATTGAAAAGCCCTGTTACAAATTTATAATTTCCTAAAGTACTATCTACTCCTTTACTTCCAACATACATGATGCCTAAAAATAAAAATGTAACTCCAATAACATAAGCTGTGGGTAATACAAATCCTTTTAATTTTCTCTTTTTCATGGTCTCACCTTCCTACTAATAAGTTTGACCAATTATTGGAAATATATACTATAATTTTTGAAATTCAATATCTTTATAATAATATTTTAAAATTGTATAACAATCAAAACCATCTTTTGCCATTCCATTAGCCCCATATTGGCTCATCCCAACACCATGACCATATCCTTTTGTTGTTATATTAACTATATTATTATCTAATTCGATTTTAAAATCAGTTGACCTTAAATTTAGTAATTTTCTAAACTCTGTTCCCTTAAATGTTGTAGAATTTATGGTGATTTCTTTTGTTCTACCTGTTTCATCATAAATTTGATTGTTGATAACTATGGTATTACTGTTTAAATTTAATTTTTTTAAAAATTCTTCTTTTGATAACTGTGTATTTACTTCATAATTATTTAAACTATTGTTATCCCACTTTGATTCTACACTTTTTAAATAAGGTAAACTTTCACCAAAAACTGAAACTACATCTTCCGTATAACCATTACTCATAGCAAAATAAAATGCTTCAATAACTTGCCCATCATAAGTCATTATTTCATTTTTTGTACTATCAACAGCTTCTTTTACTTTTTTATAATAAATATCATAATCTTCTTGCCATTTTTCATGCATTTCATCATCATTTATATAAGCTTGATTTGAAACATCTGCAATAATGTCGTAATTACCATTATTTTGCTTCATTTTATAGTATGCATAAGATCTTGATGCTATTGCTTGAGCTTTTAATGCTTCAATAGAAAAAGAGGCAGGCATTTCTGCAGCTACCACTCCCATTACATAATTTTCTAAATCTTTTGTCTCTATTGCACCAGTTGCTATATTTTTAACTTTAATTTCTTCTTGATTATTGTCATTTTTATTATTTTGAATTTCTTTTTTTGGTGTTTTTATCTCTATAAGTAAAACCATTGTTAAAACTACTACTACCATCAATAATAGTTTATTTTTCATTTTTTCTCCTTAAAATAATTTACTACATTCAATAAAATCATAAATAAAATTACTAACTAAATAACTAAATGCAAAACTTAAAATAAAAATAATAATTCTTGCTTCAATATTCTTATTTGGTCTTAAAATTTTAGTAAAATCTAAGGCACTAAATGAATATATTGATAAGAAAGTAAATATAACATATAAATATACTTTATAGTTCATTATATTCTCCATTTTCGTATTTTATTATTTTTTCTATTCTTTTTAAGTGTCTTTCTTCAGTAGGATATTTTGTTGCAATGAATACATTTACCATTTCCATTGCTTTATCAATATCATTAGTAGCACCAAAGGCAATGATATTAGCACCATTATGTGTCTTAGCTTTAAACACATCATCAACATCTACAACTCTAGCACATCTTATTCCTTTTACTTTATTAGCTGCTATACTAATTCCAATTCCATTTCCACAAATAAGAATTCCTAAATCATCATTTTTAACTTTATTAGCTACATCAAAAGCAAAATCTGGATAGTCATCATTTTCATTGTTTTTAACTGATGATTCAACAACTTCAAAGCCATCATTTTTTAAATTCGCTATTATTTGATTTTTTAATTCTACCCCTCTATGGTCACAACCTATTATTATTCTCATTATTTAATCTCCTTTTTCATTGCTTCTTGAAATTTTGGTAATAAACCGATATTATTTGTACGATGTGGTGGTAGTCCATATAAATCATGGCCTGGGAATTCATTTGCTTCAATAAAACAAATATCATCCTTTGTTACACATACATCCCATCCTATATAACCAACTTGAGGAATTTCAAGTGCTGCTTGTTCACATATTTTTTTTACTTCATTCCATTTTGGTACTTTAAATCCAACTATCTCTTTTTTTGTGATAGGGTGTTTGTCATATAAATTACCCTTTTTATCAATAGCTTGATATTTCACAATACCATCTTCTATATCAATCGGAACACATAATCCTTCATGATTAAAATTATCAACATTATTATGATTATTTCCTATTCTAAGAAGAGCCGTTACTACCATACCTTTTAACGTCACAACTCTTAATGTATTAATAGAATCAGGATGTAAATCGCTTATTTTTTTACATTGTACTGCTATTTCTTCAACTAATATTTGTTTATTATTATAAAGTTCATTGTATAAATCATAGATCTTTTTATCTGTGCTATCTATTATTTCAACACCTTTTCCACAAGATTCTTTTGTTGGTTTAGCAACAAATTTAGGATGTTTTTCACAAAATTTAGCAAACTCTTTTTTATTATTTCCAGTAAGTTCTAACCAATCTCTTTTTAAATATTTATTAAATCTTTCATTAAATTTAATCTTATCATTAAATATTTTCATATATTCTGGATCATTATATTTTTTTATTATTTCATTATTTATTCCTCTAGTAATTACTGTTGATCTTTCATATCTATTCATGTTATACATTTCAAATAAATTGTAATCAATATAACCGGCTTGATACTTAAAGCCACAAATTATCATATCGAAAAAAATATATACTTTATTTTTACCAGTCTTTTTATGAACATCATTTAATGTATTAAAAAAATTATTAAAATTCATGTTGCATATTCTTTTAATTAAATATTTAATTTTCTTCATTATCAAAAGCTCCTTTATATAAACTATTATAACACATTTTCAAAAAATAAAAGCCACTTTATTAAGCAGCTTTTTCGTCTTTATTAATTCCATATCTTTTGTTGAATTTTTCAATGTTACCAGTTTTTTTAACTCTACCTTGAGCTCCTGTATAGAATGGATGACATTCACTACAAACTTCAACATCTATATGATCTTTTGTTGATTTAGTTTTGAATGTAGCACCACATGCACATTTAACTGTAACTTCTTTCATTTCTGGATGAATGTTCTTTCTCATTAATATTCTCCTTTCGCCATACTAAATTCATAGTATAGTATTTTTCTTTCATCTTATGTATTATATCATATCAAATTATTTTAGCAACTAAAATTAGTCAAATTTGACATTTTTTAAGACTTTTTTTAATTTTTTATAATCTTTTAAACAAGATTTGATAACTATTTTTTTATTTTTTTCAGATATTTTACCTGTTATATATTTAAAATGACGATAAATTACTTTTTTAACTTGTGTTCCTATTTTTATTTCTAATTTTTTTACATCACTAATTTTACTTAATTCACTTGCTTTAACTTTTTTTGAATTAGCTATTATATCAACTGACACTATTTGATCAAAATTTAAAGTTTTAGAATTTAATTTAATTAAACCTAAAGATTTATCATAACTAATATTTTCTATAGTTAAATTTTTCCAACCACTAGCTTTTCTAGGTTTAGATATATTAATAATCTTTTGAAATAACCATTTTATAACTGCTAAAGTATATTGAAAACTAAGTAAATAGAACAAAAATGAGAACCCAAAAAACCATATAAAACTGTTAAAACCTACTGGTATGACTAAAAGTGCTATAACTAACATTACACACCCTAATACAAAAAAAGATAATTTATATATAGTTTTTATAATATCCATAACAGTCACCCACTTTAAATATATTTATTACGTGTTTATATTATATCTTAAAATTATAAAAAAGCAAGAAAAAACCTCGTATAATACGAGGAAAAAAATATTTCTAACGTTTTGAGAATTGTGGTGCTCTACGAGCTTTTTTAAGACCTGGTTTTTTACGTTCTTTAACTCTAGGATCTCTTGTAACAAAACCAGCTGTTTTTAATACTTTTCTATAAGAATCTTCACTAGATTGATCAGTATTAGCATCATAAGCTATTAAAGCTCTTGTGATTCCTAATCTAATAGCTCCAGTTTGACCTGAGAAACCTCCACCTTTAACTGTAACATCAATATCTAAATTTTTGTCATTACCAGTTAAAACTAATGGTTGTTTTAAATCCATAACTAATGTAGCATATGGCATATATTCGTTAACATCAACACCATTAACTGTAATTTTACCAGTTCCTGTAGTTAATCTAACTTGAGCTTGAGAACGTTTTCTACGTCCTGTTGCTGTCCAAACTTGTTTCTTACTCATGAATACCCTCCTAATCAACTTTCATTTCTATTGGCTTTTGAGCTGCATGTTTATGATCTGCGCCTCTATAAACAAATAGTTTTTTACCCATTTGTCTACCAAGTCTATTATGAGGAAGCATTCCTTTAATAGCTCTTTCCATCATTTCTTCTGGATAGCTTTCAATCATAGTTTTAGCATTTCTTTCTCTTAAGCCTCCTGGAAATCCACTATGGTTATAATACATTTTGTCATTTAACTTATTACCAGTTAAATTAACTTTATCTGCATTAATAACGATTACATAATCTCCACAATCAACATGAGGAGTATATGTAGGTTTGTGTTTTCCTCTCAAAATGTGTGCAGCTTTTGTTGCAACACGACCTAAATTAAGACCAGCTGCATCAATAACATACCACTTACGTTCAATATTTTCTTTTTTTTGCATAAATGTACTCATATTTTTTTTCCTTCCATAATCGATTTCTTTTTCAACTTTCCCAGGGTCTAAAAGACTTCGAAAATAAAATGTACCATTTAAAATTATATTAGATAATTACTTAAAAGTCAAACAAAATCTAATGAAACACTAATATTTTATCTGTTTTAAATATAATCCACAAGCATCAGAGGTTGGTAAGTTGATAACCGTATCATAATTTTCTAACATATTTTCTAAATATTCACTATTAATTTTATGCTTTCCAACTTCTATTAATGCCCCTACTAAATTTCTAACCATATATCTATAAAAACTTTTTCCAGTAAATTCAATCTCTAAAATATTATCTACTACTTTAAATTTAATTTTATAAATTATACAATCGTAATTATCTCTTTCACCACTAACAAAGTTTTTAAAATTATGAACACCCAAAAATACTTTACTAGCTTTCTTCATTGCTTTGATATCAAGATTGTTAACATTTTGATTAACATAGTCTTTTAAAATTGGATTATATTCTCCTAAATTAATTTTATAAACATAAACTTTTTCTTTTACACAAAACCTAGCATGAAAATTTTCATCAACTATTTTACAATCATTTATATAGATATAAGGTTTTACTAAACTATTTAGGGCTTTTTTTAGCCCTTCAGGAGTTATATTAATATCTAAATCAAAATGAGCTTTTTGATCTAAAGCATGAACACCTCTATCTGTTCTTCCAGCCCCTTTTATAACAACTTTATCTTTATTTATTTTAGTTAAGGCATCCTCTATAACTTTTTGAACACTTGCATTTTCCTTTAATCTTTGAAAGCCTTGAAACTTTGAACCATCATAACTTATACTAATTAAATATCTCATTATACACTCCTGAAAATACCTTTAATAAGTTCATTTATATCTGTATAATCTTCTAATTTAGCATGATTCTTTCTCGCAAGTTTAACAAAATTAATTATTTCAGGCATATCTACATAATCATAAATTTTATCATAATAAATATTTTTAGCATTAAGTTCTAAAACCACTGTTTTATTTTCAACAACCAATATAAAATCAATTATATCCATAATTCTTGTTAAATTATTAGTTATAAAAACTACTGTTTTGTTATATTTAGTAACCATTTTTTTAAATAAATTCTTAAAGTAATTAAATTCTCTATTTAAAAAATTTATTTCAAAATCGCTTAATATTATCATTTCTCTATTTTCTAATAATTTTATTGCTAATTCTAACTTTTCTATTTCATTTGAAGATAATACATTAAGAGGTTTTTGTTTATCAATATCAGTTAATAAACATATTTTTAAAGCTTCATTAATCTTTTCTTCATTTAAATTATTAAATTTATTTTTTAAATAATCTATCATTTTTATACTTTTCAAAAAATCTAATTCTAATTTTTCTTCATCAATATTTAAATCTGTATCTATACCTAATATTGCGGTTATTTTATTTTTCTTTATTTCCATAGTTTATTCACCAACAATTCTTTATCTAAATAAATATCTTTTATTAAGTTATAATCTTTTAATTTTAGTGATAAATCAATCATGAATGGTAAAGTAAAACCAAGTCTTTTTAAAAGCTTTTCTTCTAAAAGTATTTTTTGTGAAGCACCACTAGCGATTATTGAACCTTCATTTAAAATATATGTAATATCAGTATTAAACAAATCATTTAAATCATTACTTACAATTATATAGTTTATATGTTCTTGTTTTAAATATTTTAATATATATTCTTTATCTTTTAATGGAAGATAAGTTAAAATATTATCAAATGAAACATAATTATTATTGTTTAAAATACCTTTTAAAATACACAATTTAATTTTATCATTATTTTTTAACATATTAGGATTTATACTTAAATTAATATCTTTAAGTAAATCATTTACCATCTTTTTTTGTTTTGTATTTAATAAGATATATTTTATTTCGTCTTCAACTGTTGAATGAAAAAACATAAAATTTTTATATATTCTAGGAACATTATAATCATTTTCTAAAAATTTTAATAATGATGTTTTTCCACTATTAGAAGTTCCAATTAAAGAAATATTGCAATTAAAATTAAAATTTATATTTTTTAAAATATCTACACCATTAATATTTTTATTATAATTTTGTAAAACTATTTCCATATTATCCTCCAAAATGCTTTGATATTATACCATTTTTTTGAAAAAAGACAAACACAAAGTGTTTATCTTATTCTGGTATACGAATAATTACTTCATCAGGTAATGAATACATGTACTTTTCTCTAGCATATCTTGCAACATAATCTGGATCTTGTAATTTTGTTACTTCTGAATTTAATGATTCTTCTTTTTCTAAAAGAGAAGTATATTCACTATTAAGTGAATTTATTTTTCTTTTATTTTGTAATATTTTTGACCAATCATTAAATACAGAGAAAATTAATGCAAAAACTAAAATAAATAAAAATACTGTTTGAAAAAATAATCTTCTTTTTACTTTTTTTGTTATTTTACCTTTCATATAATCATCCATTCTTAAGATAATTATATCACTTATTTTTTCTTTTGTACTTATTAATTAAATTCTTTACATTATTTTGTGTATAATTTGAAAGAAAATATCCTAGTACTATTGTTATTATAAAATAAATATGAAAATAACCATTATTAATTTTATAATTTATAATAACATAAATAAGTACCATATTTAAAATAAATAATGTATTGTTTAAATATTTAATAAAACATTTAGTTTTCTTATTTATTAGATAATTTAATTCTTCTAAGTAAAAAAAAGAAAAGCCATAAATAAAAGAAAATATAAAAGTTATTATTTGTAATTTATTATCCATTATTTAAATAATTTGGTAAATAATCCTTCATCTTTATTTTTAGTTTTTCCATCAACATAAGACAAACTATTTATTTTTCCTTTAATTTTAACATTCCCATCGGAAGTATCTAATTTATTTAGTTCTAAGCTTTCACCTTTAAGTAGTATTACTCCCATGTTACTTTCCATTAAAAATTCTTCATTATCAAAACTTACTATTTTTTTTATACCTGTCAGATAAATAGTTTTCCTATCAGTCATTTTTACTTCATGGTTACCAATTAATACATTATCATTTTGCATATTATCACCCTAGTAAATTGTATTAAAAAAACTCATAAATATGAGTTTAATTTTCTGCATCTTCTTTGTTATATTCTTCAAAAATTGCATCTTCAAACATTTTTCTAACGTCTGGATTAATTGGATGAGCAATATCTCTATAATCTCCAGTTGGAGTTTTTCTACTTGGCATTGCTATAAATAAGCCATTATCTCCTTCAATTATCCTAATATCATGAATTGCAAATGAATTATCGATAACAACTGTAGCTAAACCTTTAATTCTTTTTCCTTCTTTTTCAATTTTGTGTACATTTACTGATGTAATTTCCATAACACCACTCCTCCTAAAGTTATTTTAACTTAATATTATTTTATCATATGTGTAAATTTTTGCAAGTAATTAATAATATTTTATTTTAACTTCTCCGGTTAAGACGTCAACATAATTAAAACTTTTATCAACACCATTAATTCTTACTGTAAATATTGCAGGATATACATTGGAAATATATCCAACATAAGTAGAGTTTTTATTTCTCATACCATATACTTTTATTTCTATATTACTATATAAATTATTTTTGATTTGAGTTTTCACATCATCAATATTCATAATTTTCCTTTCTTATCTTGGATATCCAACAAACATTAATCCATTACTTTTAAGGCCACCAATACCATCTTTACCGTATTTGGTCTTTTCTAATAATTCTAAAAGATCAATTTCCTTATTTCGTTCAGTTAAAGCAAGTGATGATGCAATTATTGCTGGATCTAGAGCATGAATATTTATTCTTTTGGGACTTGAAGCAAAATTAGCACCCGCTTTTATTAATTCTTCATAATCACTTTGACAAGCTCCTGCTATTATAACTAATTTATCATGAGATTTTTCATATTTTCTTGCCATTTTAACAGCATTAACAAAATTTAATGAATTTTTATAATTTCTTATATCAGTAGTATCTTTTTTCTTTTTATAAAATGCATCATGTCCTGTAATAATGACTATATCTGGCTTATATTCTTCTAATAAATCATAAATTTCTTCATAAATTTTATCTTCTCTTATTTTTTTTCCAACAGCATAGACATTTAAATTTTTATAATATTTTAGACATCTATCTAAATATTCACTGTCTCCATCTATATGTAATATTTTAGCTGGCAAATAAAAAAAATCTCCTCTATCTGAATTATTATCTTGTAATTCTGTGGAAATTTCTTCTTTTTTTTCTTTAATCTCTTCTTTAATCAAATCTTCTAAAAAACTATCAGCATATAATCTAACATCGGCACCTTTTAAATAATATATGTCGTTTTTAATGTTTATAACTTTAAAAATTATGTCGTTGTTATAACTTTTTCTTGAAACATAATCTCCTTTTTTGATATCCACTTATATCACCACTATATTATATGCCTAAAAGGTCAATTATTTACCTAATTCTTTATATAAATCTTTAAATATTTCTAAATCTAGCTCTTCGGCACGACAATTTTCTAAAATATTGTATTTATTTAAGATAGTTTTAACGCGATTCCAATCATATTTTTTTAAATTATTTTTTAAAGTTTTTCTTTTTTGAGCAAAACATGTATTTAAAAATTTATAAAATTCTTTATCTTCTAAAACTGTATCTTTTCTTGTAAATTTAACAACAGCGCTATCAACTTTTGGTACTGGATTAAAACAGGTATTTTTAACAACAAATAATTTTTCAATATCAAAATAATTATTTAAATATACTGTGATAGCTCCATAGTCTTTAGTTTTACTTTTAGCACTAAATCTATTTGCTACTTCATTTTGAACAAGTAATGACATTGCTTTTACATCTATTTTTTCATCAATGATATGTTCAATAATTGGTGTTGTTATATAGTATGGTATATTTGCAATTATATAAATATTGTTATATTTAAAGTTTAAATTTTTTATATCTTCTTTAATATCAGTTTTTAAAAAATCTTTATAAATTATTTTAGTTTTTTCATCCTCTAAAGGAAGTAAATATTCTTTTGTTCTTTCATCAATTTCATATGCAATCAAATATGAATTCTTGTTTTTTAATTTTTTTGTTAAAGCACCCATTCCTGGCCCAATTTCAATAATTAAATCATTATCAGTATCAATAGAATTAGCTATTTTATTTAAAACATTTTCGTCTTTCAAAAAATTTTGACCAAGACTTTTTTTTGCTTGTAATTCTTTCATATATATTCACCTCTTTAAAAGAACTAGGTTTACCACCCAGTTCTTAGTATATCATAACTTATAGAAGATCTTCCAATTGTTTTAACTGCATAATCATTACTATTAGATAATAAATCTATATCATTACCAATGACACCACGGTCAAGTACAATTGCTATAATTGGATTATTAGAAACATTGGCTTTATTAAATCTAATTACTGTTCCACAAGGTAAGTTTTTACTTGAAGCAACAATTCTTACATTTCCATAAGAAGCATCTGGATATGTTTCTGTTCCATTTAATACATTATAGTTTGGAGTACAAGCAAGTCTTCCAGAACATAATGGACAATCAGCTGTATAACCTGTTAAATCTCCAGTATATGTATCTTTTGTAGCATATAAATCATTTGATATTTCTTCTTCTAATTTAAGTGCCATTGTTGTCAAATTAATAGTTCTATTTTCATTAACACTTTCTATTTTATTTTCATACTTTTTTGAAGATGTTTCTGCTATTAATAAAACAACAACTATTATAGAAAGACGAATTATTTTAAAAGCTTTTTTAAGCAATTTACTATTCATCTTATCACCTCTTTATATAGTAAAAATATTTTAACACATGTATATTTAAATGTCAAAAATACGCTTAATATTATTATTGGTAATATTTTCTAATTCTTTTAAAGACACGTTATACAAATCTGCTACAAAATTAGCAATATCTATAATATGTTTTGGAGAATTTTGTTTTCCTCTATATGGATGAGGTGTTAAATAAGGACTATCAGTTTCTAAAATTATATTTTCAAGTCCTACTTCTTTGATAATATCTTTAATATTACAATTTTTAAAAGTTATAACACCATTAACCCCTAATAAAAATCCCATTTTAATATATATTTTAGCTGTTTCTAAACTGCCATTAAAAGAATGAATTACTCCTTTTAATTTGTATTTTTTTAAATTATCTATAGTATCTAGAGTAGCTTCTCTACTATGAATAACTACTGGCTTATTGTATTTTTCAGCAATAGCCAGTTGCTTATTAAATAATTCTATTTGTTCTTTTTTATTTTCTTTAGTGTAGTAATAATCAAGTCCAATTTCGCCAATTCCAAGAATTTTTGCTTTATTTATATTTTTTTCAATAAACTCTATATCTTTATCACAATAATTTAAAACATCTTCAGGATGAATTCCAATTACTCCATACATATTTGGAAATTCCAATAAATTTATTACTTCTTCATTAGATTTCATATTACATCCAGCATTAATCCATCTATTTACACCATTAGTTTTACTTTCATTAATTATGTCTTGAATATTATCATAATATTCTTTATAAATATGACAATGTGTATCTGTAAACATTATAATCACCTCTTAAATTATAACAAAAAAATATTTCCTGGGAAATATTTATTTTGTATCGATTCTATCAAATAAATGAGTAGGTTCATTTAAAGTTTTTCCTTGTTCTAAAGCACCAAATTCATTTATTGAATCATAATCTGAAATAGATGTATTCAATTGTTTAAATATTTTTTCACTTGTTTCAGGCATAAATGGTTGTAATAATACTGCACAAATACGAATACTTTCTAATAAATTGTATAAAACTGTTTTTAATCTATCCTTTTTATCTTCGTCTTTTGCTAAACTCCATGGCATTGTTTCATCAATATACTTATTACATTTTCTTAGAACTTCGAAGATTTCTTCAATTGCTTCACCAACTTTTAATTCATTCATTCTATTTTCTACTTTAGATTTTAATGAAAGAACATTATTTTTTAAGTCTTTATCTAATTCTTCTTCAATATTTGGATTTTCTATTACACCATCAAAATATTTAAAGTTCATACTTACTGTTCTATTTATTAAATTTCCTAAAATATTAACTAAATCACCATTAATTCTTTCAATTAATAAATCTTTAGTAAATACCCCATCAGATGCAAATGGAATTTCATGTAAGAAATAATATCTTACAGCATCAACACCAAATTCTTCTACTAAATCATCAGCATATACTACATTACCTTTTGATTTGCTCATTTTTCCATCAGCCATAATTAACCAAGGATGACCAAAAACTTGTTTAGGCATCTCTAGACCTAAACTCATTAGAAAACATGGCCAATAAATAGTATGAAATCTTATTATATCTTTTCCTATTAAATGCAAATCAGCTGGCCATTTTGTTTTAAATTCTTCTGATTCATTATCAACATCATAACCAATATTAGTAATGTAATTTGTTAAAGCATCAAGCCATACATATACTACGTGTTTTGAATCAAAATCTACAGGTATACCCCATTTAAATGATGTTCTTGAAACACATAAATCTTGAAGACCAGGTTTAATAAAATTATTTAACATTTCATTTTTTCTAGCCACTGGTTGGATGAAATCTGGATGAGATTCTATATAATCTTCTAATCTTTTTTGATATTTAGATAATTTAAAGAAATATGCTTCTTCACTTTTAGTTTCTACATTTCTTCCACAATCAGGACATTTTCCATCTACTAATTGAGATTCTGTCCAAAAAGATTCACAAGGAGTACAATATAATCCTTTATATTCACTTTTATAAATATCTCCTTGTTCATACATTATTTTAAATATATGTTGAACAACTTTTTCATGATTTGTATCAGTAGTTCTTACAAATTTATCATAACTTGTATTCATTATATCCCAAATTCTTTTAATTTCTGTAGAAACTTCATCAACAAATTGTTTTGGTTCAATACCTTTTTCTTTAGCTTTTAATTCTATTTTTTCACCATGTTCATCAGTACCAGTTTGAAAATAAACATCATATCCTTGTAATCTTTTAAATCTTGCAATTGCATCAGCTAATACAATTTCATATGTATTTCCAATATGTGGTTTACCAGATGTATAAGCTATAGCTGTACTTATATAATATTTTCCTTTACTTTCCATAATATTCCTTCTTTCTAATAAAAAAATTCATAAATCTAAGGACGGAAATTTTCCGCGGTACCACCTTAGTTTATGAATTATTCATACACTTTATTCTTAACGCGAATTAAACGTTTTAACTCCAGAACCATGTTCAATAATTTCATTTGTTAATTTTCACCAACCATTAACTCTCTACAAAACTACGTTATCTACTCTTTCCTTCATTGCTAAATTCAAAGGTATTGTAACATGTATTAATATTTATTTCAAGAAATATCTATTTTATTTGTTATTACATTTGTTAAAAAATTAGCAATTTTATTAATTTCATTCATGTTATTATTAACTTCAAAAACTAAAATTCCAGTTACATCAGAAAGTATAATAATTGGTTTACAAAAAAGTTTATGGTTTTCTAATTCAATAGTTTCTTCTTTTCGATTATTAATTATATCATTTATAATTTTTTGAACATTTATATTTTTAAAATAATTATCAGTAGCATATATAAGTTTTTCTCGATCATAAAAATTTATTTTTATATTAAAAGATCTCGCTATATTATATATAATATTTTCAATATCTTCCTGATAATTAGTTATTTTTGAAAATTTTTGAAGAGTTAATTTATCATTTTCTATTAATATTTCTAAATTATCGCCTTCTCTAATACCTAAATTTTTTCTTATTTCTTTAGGTATTACGATTCTTCCTAATTCATCAATTCTTCTTATTACTCCTGTGGACTTCATTTAGAGTTTCCTCCATTCATAGTATTATTGTACACAGGATATTATTTTCTATAACTGTAAATCATTTTTTATGATATTTAATAAAGGAACAAAGTAGTATAAAAAGTGCTTTTCTAAGCCTTTAAGTGGTAAAGATATAATAATACGTTTATTAAAATATCTAAATTTAAAATTAGGATTTATATTATAAGATTCTAGGAATAATTTATCTCCTTTAGTTTGAGAAGATATTTCTTTTGGTAATTCTATTTCAACAAATCTTTCGTTTTGAGTTACCTTAGTAATTTTTAAATCTTCTGAAATTTTTTCAAACCATTCTTCATACATATAAACTTCCAATTCATTACTTACTTTACCAAATCTATCTTCAAGTTCTTTTTTAGTATCAAGTAATTTTTCATAACTATCAATTTCATTAATTTTTTGATGTATTTCTATTTTTAATTCTTCATCTTTAACGTAATTATCATCAATTGCAGTTTCAACATTAACCAATGCTGGTTTGTCATCCTCTTCTTCTACTTTTTCACCGTTTAATCTTTTTATTTCTTCTTCTACCATCTTCATATATAAGGAAATTCCTACTGTATCCACAAATCCAGCTTGTTCACTACCTATAATATCTCCGGCTCCTCTTATGGATAAATCTCTCATTGCAATACGATAACCACTACCTAATTCAGTAAATTCTTTAATTGCTTGTAATCTTTTTACAGAAGTTTCATTCAGAACTTTCGATTTATTATATAACAAATATGCATAAGCTATTTTGTCACTTCTTCCAACTCTTCCTCTTATTTGATATAACTGAGCAAGTCCAAAATAATCAGCATCAATAATGATTAAAGTATTTGCATTTTGAATATCTATACCAGTTTCAATAATTGTTGTACAAACTAATATATCAAATTCATATTCAGTAAATTCAGTCATTATATCATCAAGCTCAGTTTTACTCATTTGCCCATGAGCATATTTTATACGAGCTTCTGGTACTAATTTTTTTATTTTTTCAACTTCATTTTCAATTGTTTCAACTTTATTATATAGAATAAATACTTGACCATTTCGGCTTAATTCTTTATAAATAGCATCTCTTATTATTACATCATTTTCTTGTAAAACATAGGTTTGAACTGGATATCTATTAACAGGTGGTGTATCTATAACTGATAAATCTCTTAGTCCTGACATAGCCATTTTTAATGTTCTTGGTATTGGAGTTGCAGATAATGTTAATACATTAACATCATTTTTATATTTTTTAATTTTTTCTTTATGAGTAACACCAAAACGTTGTTCTTCATCAACTATTAAAAGTCCTAATTTTTTGTATTCAATATCATCACTAAGTAATCTATGTGTTCCAAATACGATATCAATAACACCAGTTTTTAATCCTTCTTTTATTCGTTTTACTTCTTTAGGAGTAGTAAATCTATTTAATAATGCTATTTCAACAGGATAATTTTTGAATCTATTTAAAGCAGATTCATATTGTTGCTTAGATAATATTGTGGTAGGACATAAATAACAAACTTGTTTATTATTTAAAACAGTTCTAAAAATTGCTCTAAATGCTACTTCTGTTTTACCAAAACCTACATCTCCACATAAAAGTCGATCCATAGGAACAACACTATCTAAATCTCTATAAATTTCATTTATTACTTTTTCTTGATCTCTAGTTAATTCATATTCAAATTCGCTATCAAATTGACTTTCAAGTTCATTTGGAACATAAGCTTCTCCCTTTATACTATTTCTAATAGAATATAATTTAATAAGTTCTTCCGAAATATCTTTAATTTTTTTCTGTAAAGTTTGTTTTGTCTTTGCCCATGAAGTAGAATTTAATTTATTAATCTTAGGCTTTGTACCATCTTTATCACTGTACTTATAAATAGATGATATTTTTTCTACTGGTATATAAACTTTATCAGTATCTTTATAGTTAATTTGAAGATAATCTTTTTTTATACCACTAGTATTTAAAGTAATTATCCCATTATAAATTCCTATTCCGTGTTGTCTATGAACTACATAATCCCCTAATGATAAGGAATCAATATCTTTTATTTTCTTTCCAATATGATAATTATTTTTATATTTTATAGAAGTACTATGAACTTTTTCTATATCGAATTCACCAATTACTACACAATCTTTGTATTCAAATCCATTATTAATTTGATTATTTATAATATTTATACTGTTATTAATAATATTTTTAGTTATAACAGCATCTGGAAACAATTCCTTAATTATTTTAATTTGTGAATCTTTAGATAAGCAAAAAATAACTGTTTTTTTCTTAATAATCTTACTATTAACAAAATCTTTTAATTTGTCATAATTAGAATTAAAATTTTCAATTTCTTTACTTGTAAAAGTTAATGCATTTTTGCTATTTTCATTTTCAAAGGTATTTATAAAAATTTGATAATCAGGATTTATTTCTTCAAAATCAAACATATATTTTTCATTTGAATTAATTTCTTTATTATAATTTATAATATCTTCTAACATTTTTTTATAACTATTTTCTATTTGACTTTTATTATAAAAAATTGTAATAGGTTCTTTTAAAT
Source organism: uncultured Erysipelotrichaceae bacterium (assembly GCA_902795845.1). Lineage (GTDB taxonomy): Bacteria > Bacillota_I > Bacilli_A > RF39 > UBA660 > RUG14121. The sequence goes on along the minus strand of CADBMU010000082.1, from coordinate 13,069 downwards.
AGTCATAAATACTGCTATTTTTTGAAGTAATTACTTCTTTATTTGGAGTAATATTAATGCTATCTAATTGTTTTATTGATAATTGTGTAGATTCATTAAAATATCGTATTGAGTCTATATTTGATCCAAAAAATTCAATTCTAATCGGATGTTCTTCGTTTATTAAAAATATATCTATAACATATCCTCTTACGGCATATTCTCCAGTAGTAGTTACTAAAGTTTCTTTATTATATCCATATTTATCTAAGATTTCCTCTAACTTTTCTCTATTAATCTTAGTTGATTTAGTTATTTCTAAATTAAGTTTATCTTTTACATTTATATCTGGTAAATATCTTAAGTATCCAGTTAAATTTGTTATTACAATGCTTTTATTTTCTTTTATTTTATCTAATGTTTCAAGTCTTTTTACTTTAAATTCAGGTGAAACTGCAAGTGCAACACTGGTTAAAAAATCATCCATTGGAAATAAATAAACATTATCTAGATATGTTTTTAAATTTTTAAAAATTTGGTTGGCTTCAAAAAGGGTACTTGTTACAATCAAAATATTTTTTTGAGTATTATTATATAAATTTTGCACGTAAAAAGTGTTTAACTCTTTTGTTAAACCCTGTATTATAATATTATTATCGTATTTAAAATCATTAAAAATATCCATTTTTTACCTCATTGAGTTATATTTACTAATAGTTTTATCAGCGCCATTATCAATAAAATAATTAATTATCTCATGATATAAAGACATTTTATTATTTATTTCTAAAATATTTTGATAACTAAATTTGGCTAAAACATAATTTTTGGTATCAATACTTCTATCATGTGCTATTCCAATCTTTAATCTACAAAAACTATTATTATTTAACAGTTCAATTATTGATTTAATACCATTATGTCCTCCAGAAGAAGAATTCTTTTTTAGTTTAAAATTAGAAAAAGGTAAATCAAGATCATCTTGAATAACTAAAATATCTTCTGGTTTTATTTTATAAAAATCAACAACTTTTTTTACTGCAAAACCTGAATTATTCATGTAAGTCTGAGGTTTTAAATAAATTACATCATCAATTTTTACATATAAACTATCAAATTTAGCTTTCCAATTTTCTTGTTGTAAAAGACTATTTAAAACCATAAATCCAATATTATGTCTTGTATTTTCATATTCATTACCAGGATTACCTAACCCTACTATTAATTTCATTTATATCACCTTCAAATACATTTTTATATGTTTTTAAAATATTTGCATTATTTAAATATTTAATTTTCAATCCAAATTTAGAATTTTTTATTGCTTTAATCAAAACTAATATTGGTTCATTATTTGTATTATTAACAAAATAAATCTCTTTAACATTCATATTATATTTATTACAATATAGTATTATCTCATCCAACCTATTTGGAATATGCACCATATAAAATGTTTTATTATTTTTTAGTAAATTTGAAGATATTTTTATTATATCCTCTAAAGTAATTTTTATTTCATGACGAGCAATAGTTTTTATAGAATTGTTATTTTTTATACTATTTTTAAAATATGGTGGATTACAAATAACAGCATCATATGTTGATTTTTGTAAATAATTAAGAATATTATTTACATCATCATTTATGTAGTTGATATTATTAATTTTATTTATTTTTAAGGTTTCACTTCCCAGTTCATATATTTCTTTTTGAATTTCAATCGCATCAATTTTAAGATTTTTATATTTATAATTAAGAATTAACGGAACTGGTAAATTACCTGTGCATAAATCGACAATTTTATTATCATCATTTTTTAAATTAACATACTCACCAAGTAATATTGAATCTATTGAAAATTTAAAATAATCATTATCTTGAACAATTTTTAAATTTTCATAGTCAAATAAATCATTTATCACTTTCATTGTTATCATCCGTTTTGATTTTATGTATTTCACCATTAACATCTACATCATATTGTTGATCTAAAATATCTAAATTTTTAACAGTACCTTTTCCATATTTGGTATTTACTGTTTGACCTATTTCAGGTAATTTTTTTCTACAACATGTATATTCTTCATCCTCATAACTAAGACAACACAAAAGTCTTCCACAAAGTCCATTAATTTTAGATGGATTTAGGGCTATATTTTGATTTTTTGCCATATTCATTGTTACTGATTCTTTTTGTTTTAGAAAGCTTGTACAACATAATACTCTTCCACAAACACCAATTCCACCAACTTCTTCCGCTTTATCACGTGCTCCTATTTGACGAAGTTCTATTCTAGTTCTATAAGCAAAAGCTAATTTTTTAGCTAATTCTCTAAAATCTATTCTTTCTTCAGCATAAAAATTAAATAATAATTGTTTTCTATCAAAAGTATAACTCGCATCAATAATATTCATTTTTAAATCCATCTCTTTGACAAGTTCTTTTGCTTTTTTCAAAGCCTTTGATGCCTCTTTTAAATTATCAAGATATTTTTTATAATCTTCTTTTGTAGATATTCTTACAATATCTTTTAAATTTTCATAGTTATTAATATTTTGAATTTCAGAAACAACTTTACCAAATTGCAAGCCTTTTTCTGTCTCTACAATAACTGTCACATTGATTGGACATTCAATACTTTCTGATTTAAAATTATATATTTTTCCTTTATCGTTAAACTTAATACCATATACTTTCATTTAACATGCCCCATTTCAATAACAAAAGAATCTAGAAGCAAATTAATATTTCCATTTTTTTGTAAATTATCTAAATATTTATTAATAATTTTCATTTTATTTAATAATTGAACTGAATTCATATCTTTTAAAAATTCAAAATTCTCATATTCATCATTTATATATACATTTTCATAAACTTTAAATATTTGTTGAAATATTATTATTAGTTCTTCTCTTGTATAATTTTTTTCCATTAAGATATTTTTATTATACAACATTATATGTTTATTATCTAGTTCAATATTTTTTATATAATCTTTTACAGTTTCAATTTTCTCATCATCAATCTTTATTTCTTCTTCGTTATAATATTGATGGATTAATTGACATCTACTTTTTATAGTTTCTATTACATTTTCCTTATTATTTACAACAAAGAACCCAATTAAATAGTCTTCTGGTTCCTCAATAAATTTAAGCATTGTATTAGAAGAAGAGTTATTTAATTTTTCAGAATTTAAAATTACATATGTGTTATATTTTGAATACACAGGTTTAGTTAACATTTTCTCTTTCAAATTTATTATTTGTTCTTTTTTTATTGTAGTACCATCAGGTCTTATAATTTGAAAATTAGGAAGTGTTTCTTTTTCTATTTGATAACATAAATTACATTTTTCACAGTTATCAACATATTTTTCTTTACAATTTATTAGTTTAATAATTTTTTTTATATCTTCTAAACATTTTTCACAATTATTTGTTTCAACTAAAAAAGCATGAGAAAGTTTATTCTCATTATATGATTTTTCAATATGTTTAATACCATTTACTGCTTCCAATTAAACCACCTCAATTTATTATGAAAAATATTGATATAAGTGATAGTAATCCCGGAACACCTAGTATAGATACAATAGATATTGTAAATATATTTATTGGTATAAAGATATTAATTGATGATACTATCACATTTAATCCATATAATAAAACAAAAGCAAATACAACTTTTTTTACTACCTTTTTTAGTATTTTAAACATATAATCATCCTCAATAAATTATATGTTATTTATTATTATTTATTCAGATATTATTTTTCTATCTTCTAATGCTTTATCTAATGTTATTACATCTAAATAATCTAATTCTGCTCCCATAGGTATTCCATAAGAAAGTCTAGAAATTTTTACATTCTTATTACTTAATATTTTTTTTATGTACAAAATAGTAGTTTCTCCTTCCATAGAAGATTTTAACGCTAAAATCAACTCTGGATTATCCAAATTTTCTATTCTACTTAACAAAGATGCTAAATTTATATCATCAACTCCAATATCGTCTTTGGGAGAAATTAAGCCGTTTAATACGTGATAAGTACCTTTGAAATTTCCAACTTTTTCAAATGTAAAAACACTTTTTGGATCTTCAATTACACATATTATATTCTTATCTCTATTTTCATCACTGCAAATACTACATATATCATTATCAGATAAATTACCACATATTTTACATTTAACTAATTCTTTTGCTTTAATTAAACTATTTGAAAAATTATCAACATCTTCTGTTGACATTTCTAAAGTAGCCAGTGCTAATCGTTCTGCACTTTTTTCACCTATTGTTGGTAACTTTTTAAAAGATTCAATTAAATCTTCTAATTTTTTAGGATATATCATTAGAATAATCCACCCATAGATCCATAAGATCCCATTATATCATTCTTTTTAGTATTTATTTTTTTAAGGCAATCATTTAATGCAATATTTATCATATCTTCTAGCATTTCTTTATCATCATTTTTTATATCTTCATCATATGTTATTTTAAATGATTTAAGTTCATATTTACCGTTCATTGATAATTCAATCCATTCAGATTTCCCTTCAAACATAGTATTTTCTAACTCCTCTTGTTTTTTAGTTATATCTCTTTGCATTTTTTGAGCTTCTGCCATTAATTTTTGCATATTCATATTTCTATTCCTTCTTTCTTATTCTATTTCTATTTTATCATTTGAAAATATTTTCTCTGCTATATCTTCAATTGAATCTTCTATTATTTTTTCTTCTTTCTTAATTGTTTTATTATTTTCTTCTATTTCTGGTTTTATTTCATAATTATAACCATTTTTTATATTATTTATATATATTTGTTTTTCTGAAAGCCATTCATCATCAGTAATTGCTGCAATTTTAACATTATTTAATTTTTCTTCTATCATTGTTTTATTTAAATTTATCAAATTTACAGTACTATCTAATTTACAAGATAATATATAAATATCATCAGATGCTACTACTACAGAAGAATCAATTAACATAGAATTTAAAAAAGTATTATCTAAATTATTTTCAATTATCTTTTTTAAATTTTCTTTAGCAAATTTTAAAGATTCTTTTTTTGCATTTACAAAACAATTATTCATTCTTATTTTAACAAATTCGTTATTATTTTTAGAAATATTAGTTTTATTTTCTTCATTTTTTTCTTTTTCTTGAGATTTATTTTCATCCAAAATTATTTCCCGGGAAATAATTTTTGTATTTTCCTCTTTCTTATCAGTTACAATATTTTCATTATCTAAGTATTCTAAAAGAGTTAATTCTATAAGAATAAATGGATTTATATTTATATTATAATTATTAATAATTTTTACTAAATCAAACACTAAATTTTTTATTTTATCTAGCGAAATTTTATTATCATTACTAAAAGCTTTTAAAGATAACTTATCAATCATTTTTTTTATAAACACTTTATAATCAACATTACTATTTTTCATTTTATTAATATTATCTTTAATGATATTTAAATCATTATCTTCAACTGCACTAATTATATTATCAATAACTATATTTGGGACAGATCCAAAATTATTTATTATTAAATCTATATCAATATTATTTGTATCAGAAGATAATTGATCCAAAATACTTAAGGCATCTCGCATTCCACCTTCAGATAAATATGTTATTTCATCAACAGCTTCTGGAGTTATATTAATTTTTTCTTCTTTACATATATAATTAATTCTATCTTTTATTACTTCATTACTAATTTTTTTAAAATCAAATTTTTGGCATCTTGATAATATAGTTATTGGAACACTTTCTATATTAGTTGTTGCTAATATAAACACTACATGTTCTGGTGGTTCCTCAAGAGTTAATAATAAAGCATTAAAAGCACTTTGTGTCATCATATGAACTTCATCAATAATATACACTTTATATTTACTGTATGATGGCGCTATTTTGATATTATTGATTAATTCTCTTATTTCATCAACACCGTTATTTGAAGCAGCATCAATTTCAATTATATCTGGATTATTTTTAATATTTAAGCAAGAATTACACTTACCACAAGCTTCACCATTTTGGGGATTTTCACAGTTAATTGTTTTAGCAAATACTTTAGCTGTACTTGTTTTTCCCGTTCCTCTTGGGCCATTAAATATGTATGCATGAGCTATTTTTTTATTAATTATAGCATTTTTTAATATTGTTATTGTATAATCCTGACCGACTATATTATTAAAATTATCAGGTCTATATTTTCTATATAAAACTTTGTATTCCATATTAATCACCCTGTTAATTAATTATAACATATTTCACAATGATTTTAAATATTTTTAATGCAAACATTTGTTTTATTTTCTTTTACTTATAAACAATAATGAAAGCATTTGTTTAAATTCTTTATTTTTAATATTTTCTACTTTTATAAAATTAGTATTATTATATTCTTTTTTTGATTCTGGCTTTTCTAATAAATAAAAAACATTTTCAATTCTTGCTTGTTTTATTATCTCTTGACACATACTGCAGGGTTTTAAACTTACATACAGGTTGCATTTTGTTAACTTCCAATTTTTAAGTTTTTTTGAAGCTTTTCTTATACATAAAATTTCTGCATGTCCAAGTACATCGTTCTTTCTTTCTCTCTTATTATAAGCTTTGACAATTATTTTATCATTACAAGTAATAATTGCTGATACAGGAACTTCTTTCTTTTTTAATGCTTTATTAGAAAGTTTTATTAGTTCTTTTATTATTTTATCTTCCATATTCATCACCATAAAAAAAGTGCACACAAATAGAGATTGATGTGGCTGCTATTTTCCAATCCTGACCAATTTACAATATATTTGTTGCACGTTATTAGATTATCAAATTATTATTTTTTTTTCAAGTAATATTCAATGTTTCACGTGAAACATTGTTATTTCATATATCATATTAACATTAATATTCATATTGTAATTATTTATTATTTTTTAAATTGATATTTTATAAAATATATTTTTTTGATTAATGTTTCACGTGAAACATTAATCTCACCTTAAATTAAATAATTTAATATTTTATTTACTAAAGTAGTTTATGTACTATTATTTTGATTTTTTTTATATTATATTTTTAATTTATGCAATGTTTCACGTGAAACATTGTTTTTTCTATTATTTTTTATTAATAATTTATAAAAAAATATTAATTCTTAACATATATATTTAATTATCATTTTAAAATTAATTATATGTTTCACGTGAAACATATAAAATAATTGATATCATTGGTAATAATTAAATCTTAATCATGTATTAAATAATTTGTATTTTAAATAAACTAATATTTTTCATATTTAAATAATTTAATATATCAAATGTGTAGAAATATTTACTATTTTACTTAAAAAATCTATGTTTCACGTGAAACATAGATATATTATATTTGAAATATTTAAAAAATATTAATTCAAAAAAAGAATAGAATCTATAATTAAAATTCTATTCTCTTAAACAATGTTTCACGTGAAACATTATTATTCATTTGTAGTTTCTTCTTCAATTGTTTCTTCATTTTTATCAATTAAACTCATTGTAGAAACTTGTTGATTATCTTTTAGATTAATTAACTTAACACCTTGAGTAACTCTACCTAGAGTTGAAATTTGATCAAGTGGCATTCTAATAATCATTCCTGTATCAGTAACAATAATTACATCTTTATCTTCAGTTACAATTTTAAATGTAGCAAGTTTACCATTTTTATCTGTGATATTTAAAGCTTTTACACCTTTGCTACCACGCTTAGTAGTTCTATATTCACATACATTTGTTTGTTTTCCGTAACCTTTCTTTGATACAATTAAGATTTTATCGTCTTCAGTTGTTACTTCTGCTCCGATACACTCAGAATCACCTAAATTAATACCTCTAACGCCACTTGCAGTTCTTCCCATGACTCTTATCTCTTTTTCATTAAACTTAACCATACGGCCGTCATTTGAACCCATAAGAATCATATCATCACCTGTTGTCTTTTTAACAGATATTAATTCATCAGTTTCTTTAAGACTAATTGCTATCTTACCTGAAGTTCTTATATTTTCAAATTCGCTTATATTAGTTTTCTTAACAATACCTTTTTTAGTAGCAAATAAGATGTATTTATATTCATCGTCTTTCTTAACATTTATCATAGAATTGATTTTTTCATCTTTTTCTATTTGCAATATGTTAATAATAGGAATACCTTTAGATTGTCTACTAAATTCAGGTATTTCATAACCTTTAATTCTATAAACTTTACCTTTATTAGTAAAGAATAAGATGTAATCGTGTGTAGAAGTGTTGATAATTTGTTCAACAAAGTCTTCTTCATTAGTATTCATACCTTTAACACCTACACCACCACGTTTCTGAGACTTAAATGTATCAGAAGTAGTTCTCTTAATATATCCTTTATTTGTTAAAGCAATCATTATATCTTGTTCAGGAATTAAAGATTCATCCTCAATATATTCAATTGCAGACATATCAATTGTTGTTCTTCTAGGATCTGCATATTTATTCTTAATATCTAACAATTCATTTTTAATTATTTCAAGTACTTTTTCTTCACTTGCTAAGATACTTCTTAATTCTTCAATAGTTTTTAACAACTCAGCAAGTTCACTTTCTATTTTTTCTCTTTCTAAACCTGTTAATCTACGTAGTTTTAATTCCAAAATAGCATTGGCTTGAATTTCAGATAAACCAAAACGTTTTTGTAAATTTTCACGAGCAATAACGTCTGATTCAGCTGTTTTAATAATCTTAATAACTTCATCGATATTATCAAGTGCTATTTTATAACCTTCTAAAATATGAACTCTTTCTTCAGCTTTATTAAGATCAAATTTTGTTCTTCTAATAATAATTTCTTTTTGATAATCAATATATTTTGAAATTATTTCTTTAATATTTAAAGTTTTAGGTGTTCCATTATCAAGCATCAAGAAAATAATACCAAAAGTTGATTGTAAAGCAGTATGTTTATACAAATTATTTAATACAACATTAGCATTAGCTTCTTTTTTTAAGGTAATAATTATATTAACACCTTTTTCAATACTAGTTGCATCATGATAATCAGCTATTCCTTCTAAAACTTTATCTCTTACTAATTCACCTATTTTTGTTTTTAAATCTAGTGTATTAATACCATAAGGAAGTTCTGAAATAACAATTTTACTACGTCCATTGCCTTCTTCAATAGTGGCTTTACATCTAATAGTTATTGTACCTCTACCAGTTTCATAAGCCTTTTTAATACCGCTATTTCCTAAAATTATACCTCCAGTAGGGAAATCTGGACCTTTAATATATTCCATCATTTCTGAAATTGTTATATCATGATTATCTATGTATGCTACACAAGCATCAATTGTTTCACCTAAATTATGAGGTGGTATGTTTGTTGCCATACCAACTGCTATACCCATAGTACCATTTACTAAGATATTTGGAAATCTACTTGGTAAAACTGATGGTTCTTTTTCAGTTTCATCAAAATTTGGTATAAAATCAACAGTATCTTTCTTGATATCTCTTAATAATTCTAGAGATATTTTAGAAAGTCTTGATTCGGTATAACGCATAGCAGCGGCTCCATCACCGTCCATGTTACCAAAGTTACCATGACCATCTATTAACATATGTCTATAACTAAAATCTTGGGCCATACGTACTAAAGCTTCGTAAATTGAAGAATCACCATGTGGATGATATTTTCCCATTACATCCCCAACAACTCTTGCACATTTACGATATTGTTTATCAGGAGTATAACCACTATCAAACATTGAATATAAAATTCTACGATGAACTGGTTTTAAACCATCTCTTAAATCTGGTAAAGCACGAGCAACAATAACACTCATTGAATAATCAAGGAATGAATCTTGTACTTCTTCAACTATATTCTTTTGATTTATTCTATCCATATTTAACCTCCTAAACATCTAGGTTAGTAACATAACCAGCACGTTCTTCAATGAATTCACGTCTTGGTGCTACTTCTTCGCCCATTAATGTTTCAAATATTTTATCTGCAGCCATTGTATCTTCTACAGTTATTTTTCTTAAAATACGATTTTCTTTTGACATTGTAGTTTCTTTTAATTCTGCAGCATTCATTTCACCAAGTCCTTTAAATCTTTGCATTTCATAATTCTTATTAGGTAATGTTGCTACATATTCATTAAATTCGTCATCATCCAATACGTATTTTATTGTTTTACCATGTGTAATCTTATACAAAGGAGGTTGAGCTGAATAAACATGTCCTGCTTCAACTATAGGTCTAAAGAATCTATAGAATAATGTTAATAATAGTATTCTAATATGTGATCCATCAACATCGGCATCGGTCATGATAATGATTTTATCATATCTTAATTTACTTAAATCAAATTCTTCACCTATACCTGTACCAAAAGCAGTAATAATTGTTCTTATTTCAGCATTTTCTAAAGCTCTATCAAGTCTTGCTTTTTCTACATTAAGTATTTTACCTCTTAAAGGAAGTATTGCTTGAGTCATACTATCTCTTCCTGATTTAGCAGAACCACCAGCACTATCTCCTTCGACTAAGAAGATTTCACATTCACTACGATCTTTACTTTTACAATCAGCTAGTTTTCCCATAAATCCTGGCAAATCTAAATCTGATTTTCTTCTAGTAACTTCTCTTGCTTTTTTAGCTGCTATTCTTGCATGAGATGCTACAATACATTTTTCAATGATTGTTTTTGCTTCATCAGGGTTTTCTAATAAAAATCTTTCAAATCCATTAGAAAAAACATCATCTGCTATTTTTCTTACTTCAAAGTTTCCTAATTTTGTTTTAGTTTGTCCTTCAAATTGTGGATCAGGATGTTTACAAGATATAACCATTGTTAAACCTTCTCTAACATCATCACCAGATAAAGATTCATCATTATCTTTTAATAATTTATTAGTTTTAGCATAATTATTTATAATTCTTGTTAAAGCTCTTTTAACACCATCTTCATGTGTTCCACCTTCATGTGTGTGAATATTGTTTGTAAATGAATAAACTGCAGGATTATATGAATCATTGTATTGCATTGCAACTTCAATTAATATGTCATCCTCACGTCCTTCTACATAAATAACTTCATCATGTAAAGGATGTTTATTTTTATTTAACATTTTTACAAACTCTATAATACCACCATTATATAAGAAAGTATCTTTTTTATTATCTTCTCTTTCATCAGTAAGTATTATTCTAAGACCTTTATTTAAGAAAGCTAATTCTTGTAATCTTTTTGCTAATGTTTGATAATTATATATTGTTGTTTCTTTAAATATTTCAGGATCTGCTTTAAATCTTATAGTTGAACCTGTTCTATTTTCAGGAGCTGGCCCTACTTCTTTTAAAGGTCCAGCAGGATGTCCACCATTTTCAAATCTTTGAAAATACTCTTTTCCATCTCTATATACTGTTACTTCAAGCCATGTAGATAAAGCATTAACTACTGATGCACCAACACCATGTAATCCACCAGATACTTTATATCCACCGCCGCCAAATTTACCACCAGCATGTAATACAGTAAAAATTGTTTCAACTGTTGAAAGTCCTGTTTTTGCATTAATTCCAGTAGGAATTCCACGACCATCATCTTTAACACAAATTATATTGCCTTTTTCAATTGTTACTTCAATATCATCACAATATCCAGCTAAAGCTTCATCTATTGCATTATCAACAATTTCCCAAACTAAATGATGAAGTCCAACTTCTCCGGTTGAACCGATATACATACCAGGTCTTTTTCTAACAGCTTCTAATCCTTCTAGAACTTGAATATCACTATCACTATAATGTTCATTATTCATAATTTCTTTCCTCCTCTACTTCTCCATTGTTAATTCTTATTACTTTACAATTATGAATTAATTCTTTATCTACTTTTTCAATATTAGTTGTAGTTATAAATGTTTGAATTTCTTTATTTAAAATTTTAATAATATTATTAATTTTTTCATTATCAAGTTCACTAAATAAGTCATCCAAAATTAAAATAGGATAATCTTTCTTTATTTGCTTTATTATTTCTATTTCTGACAATTTTAAAGCAATAATTGCATTCTTTTGTTGTCCTTCACTTCCATAAATTTTTAAATTCATATCATCAAGATAAAATTCTAGATCATCATGATGAATTCCTAAAGAAGTTTTTCCTAATATTAAATCTTTTTTCAATGTACTTTTGTACATTTTTTTTAGTTCTTCAGCCCTTTTTTCTTGATAATCAGATAAATAATTAATTTTCAATCCTTCATAACCTGTAATTTTATAATAATTATCAGTAATTAAAGAATTCATTAACTCGTAATATTTTTTTCGTTCTTGATAAATTAATAAACCATAATCTATCAGTTTACTAGTTAAAATATCAAGGTATTCGTTACTAGTATTTGCATTAACTGCCATGGTTTTTAAATAAGCATTTCTTTGCTTTAAAATTTTGTTATAATTATTTAAATTTTGAAGATAAGAAATATTTATTTGTGATATAGCTATATTAATGCTTTTTCTTCTAATACTTGGAGTATCTTTTATTATTTTTAAATCATCTGGACTAAAAATAACAACATTTATTTTTGATATATAATCACTTATTTTTAACACTTTAGTATTATCAATTTTTACTTTTTTTCCATCATTATTAATAATAACTTTATAGTTATTATTATAATGACTTTTAATATTACCCTCAATTTTTAAAACATTTTTACTTTTTAAAATTAAATTTTTGTCAACAACCGCCCTGAATGATCTTGTTAAAGCAAGTACACTTATTGCTTCTACTAAGTTTGTTTTTCCCATACCATTGTTTCCATAAATTAAATTTAAATGATCATTAAATGTTATATCTAGATTTTCATAATTTCTAAAATTTTTTAACTTCAAATCTTTGATTTCCATTTTTATCACTCTTTTAAGGTCATATATTAAAATAGTAGGTATTCATGTACTCCTATACCTACTATTAATTATATCAAAAAAATACGTATTTTTAAAGCATTTTTTTACTTTT
>CADBMU010000081.1 GCA_902795845.1 uncultured Erysipelotrichaceae bacterium | reverse complement strand
GATTAAAAGTCTTTTTGTAGACCAATCTGTAGATAACTTAAATGAAGTTTATGGACTTGATGCACAAAACGAAACTATAAAAAAATTAGAAAGAAAATGAATACTTTTTTTAAAAATAGTGATACAATAGTTGACTAGATGGTGATTGTTATGGATTATAAAGAAATTAGAAATCCTTATGAGTTATATGAATATATGAGAAATAATATCGAATATGGTTTTTATTCAACATTTGATATGAAAGTTCATAGAAGATTAGAAATGGATGATTATAGTTACGAAAATTTATTATTCAGTTATTATTATTTACAAAAACCTGAAGAATTGTTAATAACTAAAACGGGTATTTGCTATGATCAAGTTGAATTTGAAAGAAAGTGGTTTTTAGATCATGGTTATGAAGTTCATACTTTTTATACTCCGTATCATAACCATTGCTTTTTAATTTTTAAAGATAGAGATTATTATTATTTATTTGAAACATGTATAAAAGATATTAATGGAATATATATTGGAGAAACTCTTGAAGAACTGCTTGATTATTATAGAATTTTACAAAATAATTTTGATATGAAATTTTATGAATATAGTAATGTAAACTATGGATGCAATTTTTATGATTTTATTTCTAATATTATTCCAAATAAAGATTTTATTTTTAATTTAAAACAAACAATTGATGAATCTTTAGTTAGAAAAAGAAAATTAAATATTGTAAATAATTAATTATAATAATATAATAAAAATAGGTGATAACAATGAATAATAGTGGAATTTCAATTGAATATTTAGAAAAATTAGGAGAACGTTTAAAAAAATTTAAAAGTAATATTCCATTAGAGGCATTAGATGGTAAATATGTTGATTCTAATATTGAAGTATATAGATCTTTAGAATCTAATTTTATTGGTTTAGGAAAATTATATTTTGGTATTGAAGGGAAAATTAGTGCTGAGGAATTATATAGTTTAATAGAAAATGAAAAAAAAGAAGTTGTTCAAAATAAATGAGCAACTTTTTTTAAAATAATTATTTAGTTTTTTTATCGTCTTTTTTTAGATACATTTTATTAATTAATTTAACTTTAACACCTTTTTCTAGAGCAAAACATTTTTTAACTCCTTTAGGTAAATTCTTTTTATAAACTTTCATAAACAACCTCCATATACATAAATTTCTAACCTATTATAACATATGTTTATAAAAATTTTCAAAAAAATTAATAATTTTTAATTATTTAAAATTATGATATAATCTATTTTGAAAAAAGAGGTGTGAAGCATGGATAAAAAAGTTGTTATAATTACAGGTGGATCTCGTGGTATTGGTAAAAGTACAGCTTATAAATTTGCAAGTTCTAACTATGATGTTGTTTTAACATATAATAAAGATAAAATAGCTGCTAATAGAATCAAAATGGAATTAGAAGAAAAATATAATATTGAAGTCTTAACTTTACAAGTTGATGTTAGTAGTGAAGAAGAAGTAAAAAAAATGATCAATGAAACAATTTTAAAGTTTGGTAAGATAAATTGCCTTGTAAATAATGCAGGTATTTGTTTAGACAATAATTTTGATGATAAAACTGTTTCTGAATTTCATAAAGTTTTAGATGTAAATTTAATCGGGCCATTTTTAACTAGTAAATACGCTTATAAATATTTAATGAAAGAAAAAAACAGTAGCATTATAAATGTTTCATCAACTAATGGGATTGATACAAATTATATTGAAAGTATTGATTATGATGCTTCAAAAGCTGGTCTTATTTCTTTAACTCACAATTTGGCTTTTGAATTTAAAGGAAAAATTCGTGTTAATTGTGTTGCACCTGGATGGGTTGAGACAGATATGAACAAAGATTTAGAAAAGCATTTTAAAGAAAGTGAAATAGAAAATATTATTTTAAAAAGATTTGCAACACCTGATGAAATTGCTAATGTTATATATTTTTTGGCAAGTGATGAAGCTTCATATATAAATAATGAAGTTATAAGAGTTGATGGTGGATTAAGTAGGTGAAATTATGGATTTAGATAATTTAATAAATAGTAGTGAAAAAGAATTAATAAAGGAATTTGAAAATATTGATAAAATTGAATACCTAAATAGCAAAAAGGTATTAAATGCTTTATGGAATAATAAAGTAAGTGAGCAAGTTTTTAATTCAACTACTGGTTATGGGTATGATGATTTAGGTAGAGATGTTATTGAAAAAGTTTTTGCTGAAGTTTTAGATAGTGAAGATGCTTTAGTTCGTAACCAGTTTATTTCAGGAAGTCATGCTTTAACAGTTTGTTTATTTGCTCTTTTACGCCCTGATGATTTACTTTTAAGTATTACGGGAACACCTTATGATACATTACATGAAGTAATTGGAATTAAAGAAAATGCTAGTTCTTTAAAATCTTTTGGGGTTAAATATGATGAGATATCTTTAAAAAATAATGATTTTGATTATGACAAAATAGCAGATTATATTAATAATAACAAAGTTAAAGTAATTGAAATTCAAAGAAGCAAAGGTTATTCAACTAGAAAAAGTCTTACAATTGATAAATTAGAAAAAGTTATAAACTTTATTAAAAATATTGATAAAAATATAATAATAATGGTTGATAATTGTTATTGTGAATTTGTTGAAAACAAAACCCCAACAGGTGTTGGAGCAGATGTTATGGTTGGTTCATTAATTAAAAATTTAGGGGCTTCTATAGCTCCAAATGGAGCTTATATTGCTGGTAAAAAAGAATTAGTAGAACTTGCTGGAGAAAGGTTAACGCTTCCTGGCGAAGGTAGAGAAGTAGGTCCATCTCTTGGAATAAATAAAGCAATATTACAAGGACTATATTTTGCGCCTCAAGTTGTTGCTAATAGTTTAAAAACAGCAGTTTTAACATCTAAAGTAATGGAAAAATTAAATATTGAAGTAGAACCAACTTCTAATGAAAAAAGAGCGGATATTGTTCAAAGTATAATTTTTAAAGATAGAGAAAAATTGATTAAATATTGTCAAGGTATTCAAGCAGGAAGTCCAATTGATTCTTTTGCTTTACCAATGCCAGCACCTATGCCTGGTTATAGTGATGATGTTATAATGGCCGCTGGAACTTTTACTCAAGGTTCATCAATAGAACTTTCATGTGATGGTCCTCTAAGAGATCCATATATAGCCTATCAACAAGGTTCTGTTTCTTATTTTTATGGTAAAATAGCTTTAAAAAAAGCCTTAGAATTTTTATTAGAAAAGTAATTGCTTTTCTTTTTTTCTTTTGCTAAAATATAAATGCAAAAAAATTGCATTTGGAGTTGATAAAATGAAAGAAGTTATTATAGATAGTTTAATTGATACATTAAAATTAATTCCGTTTTTAATAATAGTTTTCTTGTTTATGGAATTGTTAGAACATAAATTTAGTAAGAAAAGTAAAAATATTATTAAAAAGTCTGGTAATATAGGTCCAATTTATGGTTCTCTTTTAGGAGTTGTTCCTCAATGTGGTTTTTCTGTCGCTGCAACCAATTTATTTTCAGCACGTATCATATCTATAGGCACTTTAGTAGCAGTTTATCTTTCTACTTCTGATGAGATGCTTCCTATTATGTTAAGTGAAAAAGTTCCAATTTTAATATTGGCAAAAGTAATAGGATTTAAAATATTAATTGGAATGATAGTAGGATTTATTGTTGATTTTATCTTGAAAAAAGAAGAAAAAGAACATGTACATGAATTATGTGAACATTCTCATTGTAGCTGTGATGAAAGTATCATTAAATCTGTATTAATTCATACTTTAAATATTACTTTTTTTATTCTAGTTATAAATATCATATTTAATTTAATACTATGGAAGATAGGACCAGATAAAATTTCTGACTTTTTGTTGAAAGAAAGTTTTTTTGAGCCATTTTTGACTAGTTTAGTAGGGTTAATTCCAAATTGTGCTTCAAGTATAATTATAACGGAATTATTTTTAAAAAAAGCAATTTCTTTTGGAGCAATGTTATCAGGCCTTTTAACAAATAGTGGTGTTGCTTTAACAGTTTTATTTAAAGAAAATAAAAACATAAAAGAGAATATTAAAATAATTGGAATACTCTATTTTTCAGGAGTTATATTTGGAATAATTCTAAATTTGATAGGGGTTTAATATGATAAATGAAATTTTAAAAAGTAATGGTATTAAGATTACTAAGGCAAGAGTTAAAATTTTAAGTGAAATTTTAAATACATCTAATGGAATATCTTTAAAAACTTTAGAAAAAAATAATAATTCTATGAATAATTCAACAATTTATAGGACAATAAAACTATTCTTAGATTATCATATTATTTATAAAGAAATTGATAATGATGAAGTGGTTTTTAAAATGTGTGGTAACGAAGAACATTATGTTGAATGTATCATTTGTCATAAAAGAGAAAAAATAAAAATGTGTCCCTTAGATAAAATTGGCTTAAAAAATTATAAAATTTTAAATCACACTATTAAAATTGAAGGAATATGTCAAAAATGTAATAAATAATACGCTTTAATAAACGTATTTTTTTGTTATTTTTGGAAACACTATATATAGTGGAGGTGATAAAATGACTTCTAAAGAATTAGCTTATTTAGAAGATGCTTTATCAAAAGAAAATTTTATAATTGAAAAAATGAACATAATAATTTCTAATATTGAATGCGAAGATTGTATTAAAGATTTAGAAAATATTCAAAAAATACATCAAAAGGATGTTAAAAAATTAGAAAAATTATTAATGGAGGATTAGTTTATGGATGATAAAATGTTATTAGAAGAGTTATTATGTTATGAAAAAAATCTTTGTGATATCTATATGCATGCAACTATTGAATCTTCAAATGATTTTATGTTTGATAACTTTATTGAAAATTTAGAACAAACTTTAAATAATCAACATATAGTTTATAAAATAATGGAAAATGCTAATTACTATCAAGTAGAAAAAGCTAAAAAAGAAAACATAAAAAAAGCTCAACAGAAATTTCAATGTAAATAAGCATAATAATTGTATTTATGCTTTTTTTTTGATATAATCCTCAGTAGGAGGAGTAAGAATGAAGAAAATTAAATTATTGTTAGTTGCTTTAATTTCAGTAGTGTTATTACCTTTATCTATTAATGCTGCTAGTAATGAAAAAATTACTGTTCATATTTTTAGAGGAGAAGGTTGTGGTTATTGTAAAGCTGCGTTATCATTCTTTGATAGTATTAAAGAAGAATATGGTCAATATTATGAATTAGAAGAACATGAAGTTTGGTATGATGAAGACAATGCTACTTTAATGTCAAATGTTGCTGCATATTTTAATGAAGAGGTTAATGGAGTTCCATATATTATAATTGGTGATAAAACATTCCAAGGATATACTGAATCTTATAATGATGAAATAAAACAAGCTATTAAAGATGCTTATGACAGTGGAAAATTTGAAGATAGAGTTAAACAAGTACAAGATGGTACAGCAACAACTTCAAATACATCAAAAAAAGACAAAGACAGTAATACAACTACAATTATAATTATTGCTGTTGCATTAGTTGGATTTGTTGCATTATTCTATTTTGCAAGAGATAATAGTACTGAAGAAATTGAAGTTAAAGAAGAAAAAAAGGTAGAAGAAGTAAAAGTTGAACCAGAAGTAAAAAAAGCAACTGCACCTAAGAAAACAGCAAAAACAACAACTTCTAAAAAAACTACTACAACAAAGAAAACAACAAAGAGTACTACAACTGCAAAAAAGACTACAGCAAAAAAAGCAACTCCAAAGAAAACAACAACTTCTAAAAAAACTACAACAAAAAAATCAGGAAAATAATAAATCCTGATTTTTAATTTGTCTTTAATAAATTATATAGATCAATTCCTGCTCCAATAATCATCCATATTCCGATAATTGTTAAAACAATATTTTGGAAGAATATTGAATAAAGTCCCATGGCTATTACGATTATCGCTTCTATTATGTTAAGATTAGCAGTTTTTTTATCAACATTATATAGTTCAGAAATACCAATTAATTTAGTTACACCTGTTATAATTAACCAAGCACCAATTATGATATTTAAAAATGTTTCAATAACACTAGATAATAGTATTACTAATAATCCAATTGCTATAGATATTATACCAGTATTTAATTTAATACTATCTTCAATTTTTAATTGATTTTTTAATTGGATATATTTTATTACATTATAAATTCCAAATCCAGCTATAATAGCACCAAGAATATAACAAGCATAAATTATTATCGTATTAGAATTTGTTAAGAAAATAAATCCAACTATTCCCATTAATACTGGAGAAATAAATTTCTTGTTTTTGTTGAAAGAATCTTTTAAATCTTGTTCTTTCTTTTCTTGTTTTTTAGATTTAGGTTTAATTAATTCAACTTTTTCATTTTCATTATCTTTAGATTTCAAATAATCACATCCTTAATAAATATTATAACTTTTATTTTAAAATAATCAATAGAATTCTTTAAATATGTGTGTTACAATATATGAAAGAATAATAAGGTGAAAGTAATATGGATTTAAATAGTGCAAAAAATATAATGAATTATTTTGGATTTAGAAATAATAGTTTAGAACCTACTTTATGTAATGATAGAAATAATAAAATAGGTTTATTTATTACGTTTAAAACATTGTATGGGCATCTATCACGTTTTATCTCTTTTTTAGACGAAAAAGAAATGAAGAATTTTATGAAAGTTTATTTGTTTTATCGCAAACATATAAATGATGAAAGTATGAATGTTGTTTTTGACAATTATGAAAAATTAAGTCCTGCTGTTTCATTTTATTATCATAATATCTTAGTTAACGAAAAAAATTTAGATGATTTGAATATATTAAACACTAATATTGAAGAATTAATTATTGATACAACTTTAGATGAAAATATCAAACTTTTAGAAGTAATAAAAAGTGAAGTAATAGAATTTATTAATGAAATAAAAAGTGTAGAAAATGAATTAGAAGAATTGTTAAAAACTTATAAAGAAAATGCAAGTGAATATAAAAAAACTATTGATGATAATTACGAAGAAACTAATTATGAATTAGAAAAATTACAAGAAGCAAATATTTTAAAAAGAATAGAAATAATTTTACAAGATGTTTCAGAAATAAATTTTGATACTAAATATAATGAATTAATTGAAACTTATAAAAATGTATTAAACAATGAAAAATATTATCATAATATTTACTCAATAGAACTTTTAAAAAATGAAATAAATAAAATTGATGAATTAAAAAACAGTTACGAAAAATATATAAATAATACTAAGAAAAAGAGTGGTATCTTTAAGAAGAAAATATCTTTTCAAGAGTATTTAAGTGATAACCCTCTTAATGAAATTTTTATTGATGAACAAAATATTTATAATGATATAAAAATAAAAAACTCTAGTTTAATAATTAAATGGGTAAATAATAGTTATGAGGATTTAAAAAAAATTAATGGTATTGTAAAAAATAAAATTGAAGAAAAAAATGTGGCATCAAAGACCGATATTAATAGCTTAGAAAAATATTTTAATAATTTAAGTAAAAAAGCAAGAAATGGGTGCTTAATTGTTTCTTCTCCATTAAAAGAATTAATTAATATAATCATAAATTTTGATTCTTCTAAAGATATTTATAATACAATGATGAAAGAAGAGTATTATAAAAACAAATTTAATGAAATGTATATAGTACTAAGTAATAAAGATAATTATGCTTTGGCACGAAAGTATTTAAAACTAATTAAATTAGACACTTTAGAAGAATTTGTAAATAGTTTGATTGATTTTGTAAATAATTTAAATATAGAAACGTTGTCATTGAATGTTGATGATACTTTGAAATATAAAATGGGGTTAATTTTAAAAAAAGGGTTTATTAATGCTTCATTAAAAAATCAATTTCCAGTAAATAATAGAGGAGATAATAATTATTATATTAGTAATTTAAAAACTGATATAAAAGTATATTATTCACCTTACATTATTAAATTTGATGATAATGGTATTTTGCAAGCTAATAAGAATGAAGATATAATAACATTTAATATTGATGGATTAAGAATAACTGAAAAATCAAAGGTTAAAGTTAATAATTTTATGTTAAAAAGATTTAAAAAAGGTAATGACTATAATTTTGATTTTATATTATTTAATGAAAAGATTTATTTAGAAACTTTTATTGAAAAAAGATTATAGAATGGAGAAATATAATGAATAAGGAAAAATATTTAAAGGAATTAGAAAAAAGATTAGTTTATTTAACTCCTGAACAAAAAAGTACTGAAATATTTAGACTTAGTAATGAGTTAGATAATAATGAAATAGTTAAAGATTTAAGTCAAGAAGTAGAAGAAATTTATAAAAAATATAAAATTAATCCATCTAAAAAGGAAAAAAATGAAAATAATAAATTTTTAAAATTTCTAGATAAAATAGGTAATTATTTTCAGAATTTCTATAAATCTTTTATTAATTATAGTACAAAAGACAAAGCTTTAGTTATAAGAGATTTAATTATTATATTTCTTTTAATATCTTTATTCAAAATTCCGTTTCTTGTTTTAGAAAACATAATTTTTAGTTTCTTCAATAATATTTTATCTTTAAAAATAGCAAATCTTTTAAATAATGTTGTAGAATTTTTATATATTATATTTGCACTTATTACTTTTATTAAATTATTTAAAAGAAGGTTTAAAAAAGAACTTAAAATCGATTGATTTTGAGTTTTTTCTTGCAAAAATGCTAGTTTTGTAGTATTATTTCATGAGTATGTAAAGGGAGTGGAGTTTATGGATAAAATCATAAATATTGCAGTAGTTGCTCACGTTGATGCTGGTAAGAGTACTTTGGTTGATGCACTACTAGAACAAAATGGAGTTTTTAGTGCCCATGAAGAAGTTGTAGACTGTGTAATGGACTCTAATGATATTGAAAGAGAAAGAGGAATAACAATCTATTCTAAAAACTGTGCTATAAGATATAAAGACTATAAAATTAATATAGTAGATACACCAGGACATGCTGATTTTTCATCAGAAGTAGAAAGAGTAATTAGAACAGTAGATACCGTTATATTAATAGTTGATTCAGCAGAAGGACCTATGCCTCAAACAAAATTCGTTTTAAAGAAAGCATTAGAACAAAATTTAAGACCTATTTTATTTATTAACAAAATAGATAAAAAAGATGCAAGACCTGAAGAAGTAGTTGATATGACATTTAATCTATTTATGGAATTAAATGCTACTGATGAACAATTAGATTTCCCTATTATTTATGGTGTTGCTAAACAAGGAATTGCTAAAAAATCATTAGATGAAGAATCTGATTCTATTGAACCATTACTAGAAACAGTAATTAATCAAGTTAAACCTTTTGAAGGTAATGAAAATGATAACTTGCAATTACAAGTGTCAGCTCTAGATTATGATGAATACATTGGACGTCTAGGTGTAGGACGTGTTAACAAAGGTAAAATTAAAGCTGGAGAATTAGTGACTTTAGTTAAAAATGATGGAAAAGTTGAATCATTTAAAATTACAAAATTATTTGTTAATGAAGGAATTAAACGCGTTGAAAAACAAGTTGCATATTACGGAGATATAGTTACTATTGCTGGATGTCCTGATATATCTATTGGAGACACAATTTGTAAAAAAGACGATATTAATCCGCTTCCACCAATTGAAATTGAAAAACCAACATTATCAATGAATTTCCTAGTAAATAATTCACCATTTGCAGGAAAAAGTGGTAAATTTTTGACAAGTAGACATATTAAAGAAAGACTTGAAAAAGAATTACAAACAAATGTAGGACTAGTAGTTGAAGAATTACCAGGTTCAGATGGATACAAAGTTAGTGGACGTGGTGAATTACATTTATCAATATTGATTGAAAATATGCGTAGAGAAGGTTACGAACTATCTGTATCAAAACCAGAAGTTTTGTTCCAAGAAATAGATGGTAAAAAATGTGAACCTTTTGAAAAAGTATTAATCAATGTTCCACAAGATTATTCTGGTACTATTATTAATGATTTACAAGAAAGAAAAGCTACTTTAGTTTCTATTACTAATACTGATGATAATTATGTACATCTTGAATTTAGTGCCCCAACAAGAGGATTAATTGGTTATAGAAGTGCATTTATTACTAATACTAAGGGTGAAGGTATTATGGTAAGAAGCTTTGATGAATATAAACCTTATGTTGGTGATATTACTCGTCGTAAAAATGGCGTTTTAGTTTCTATGGAAAATGGTAAAGCTCTAGGATACTCTTTATTTAACTTACAAGATAGAGGAACTTTAATTATTGAACCTGCTACAGATGTTTATATTGGAATGATTGTTGGTATTCATAATCGTGATAATGACTTAGATGTTAATCCATGTAAAAATAAAAATTTAACTAACACAAGATCTAGCGGTGCTGATGAAGCTATCAACTTAATTAGACCTAAAACATTTACTCTTGAAGAAGCTTTAGAGTTTATTGAAGATGATGAATATGTTGAAGTTACTCCAGATGCAATTAGATTACGTAAAAAATATTTAGATCCAAAAGAAAGATTTAGAAATAACAGATAAATTGTATACAATTAAAGAAAGAGCAATCTTTCTTTTTTATATTGCTTTTTAAGAAAAAAAGAGTAGATTAAATAATAAAATTAATTAAAGGAGGTAAAAAAGTGAGAAAAGTTTATATTAATAGTTATTATATTGACCAAGAAAAATATAATAAAGAATTAAATGAAAAAAGAGAATTAGAAAAAGAAATGTATCAAATATTAAAATTAGAATTAGAACAAGGAATAATAACCAAAGAAGAATATGTTAGTAAAATAGATAATATGTATTCTTATAATGATGAAACTAAAACAAAATTAATCCCAGATTCTAATATTAATTTAATTTCTAATATAATTGCTGGACATAAAAAGAATCAATTATTTGTGCCTTATGATGAAAATATAGAAGTTTATACATCTAATGATCCAATTTATGTTAGCGCTAGTGAAGTTGCTTTAATAGAGGAAAAAATCAGATATTATATGGCAACTAATGATGATTCTCTATTAAGAGAATATAAGGAACCAATGCAAGGAATAATTTTTGAATTTATTGATGTATGTTGCGACCCTTGTGAATTAGAACAATTTTTAAAAGAATATGGTGTATCTATATTAAGAAAGAAAAAAACTAGATAAAGGCAATTAACAATTGCTTTTTTTGTGAAATATTAGTATACTACGAATAGATTGAAGGAGATTTTATATGCGTGAATTTAGTGATCAAGAACTTGTAAGAAGAGAAAAATGTGAAAATATTAGAAAATTAGGAATAGATCCTTTTGGACATAAATTTGAAAGAACAGATTATGCTGAGGCATTAAAAGAAAAATATAAAGATGTAGATCATGATGCTTTTGAAAATATGAATGATACTGCTACTGTTGCAGGTAGAATTATGTTTATAAGAAAGATGGGAAAAGCTTCATTCTTTTCAATAAAAGATAAAACTGGTTCAATTCAAATATATATTTCTATAAATGATATTGGTGAAGAAAGTTATAATTTATTTAAAACCGCTGATATTGGTGATATCGTTGGTGTTTATGGAAAAGTTATGAAAACTAAGACTGGTGAGGTAACAATTAAATGTCTAAAATATACTCATTTAGTTAAATCTTTAAGACCATTACCAGAAAAATTTCATGGCCTAACAGATATTGAAGAACGTTATAGAAGACGTTATGTTGACTTGATGATGAATGATGATTCAAGAAAAATAGCTTTTACTAGACCTAAAATTATTAGATGTATTCAAAAATTTATGGATAATCGTGGCTTTACAGAAGTAGAAACTCCAATTTTAACAACTTTATTAACTGGAGCATCAGCACGTCCATTTGTTACTCATCATAATACACAAGATTTAGATATGTATTTAAGAATAGCATTAGAATTACCATTAAAAAGATTACTTGTTGGTGGTATGGAAGCTGTTTATGAAATAGGCAGAACATTTAGAAATGAAGGAATGGACCCAAAACATAATCCGGAATTTACTTTAATGGAAGCATATCTTGCTTATAGTGATCTAGAAGGTATGATGGACTTAACTGAAGATATGTATCAAACTATTGCTAAAGAAGTATTTGGTAAAATGGTATATAATTGGTGTGGTAATGAAATTAATCTTGAAGGATCATGGAAAAGAATTAGTATGGTAGATGCTATAAAAGAACAAACTGGTATTGATTTTAAAAAAGAAATGACTGTTGATGAAGCTTTAAAATTGGCTGAAGAACACCATATTGAAGTTCAAGAACATGAACATACTGTTGGACATATAATTAATTTATTCTTTGAAAAATATGTAGAAGAAACATTAATACAACCAACATTCTTATATGGTCATCCAATTGAAATATCTCCACTAACTAAAAAGAATCCAGAAGATCCAAGATTTGTTGATCGCTTTGAATTATTTATTGGTGGTAAAGAATTTGCTAATGCTTACACTGAATTAAATGATCCTATTGATCAATTAGAAAGATTTGAAAATCAACTTGCTGAACGTGATTTAGGTAATGATGAGGCAAATGATATTGATATGGACTTTATTGAAGCTCTAGAATATGGTATGCCTCCAGCTGGTGGTATCGGTTATGGAATTGATAGATTATGTATGTTGTTTACTGAATCAGAATCAATCAGAGATGTAATTTTATTTCCAACAATGAAGCCATTAGATAAATAAAATTCATTTAAATTTCACATAAAAGACTGAAAAAGTCTTTTTTTTAAGGGCTAATTGATATATAATTATTAAAGGAGGTAGAGTGAAATGAAAAAATTATTCAAAGAGAATGATTTAGTAAAAGTTGTTACTATTGCACTTTTAGTTACATTAATTCTTACATGGATAATTCCTGGTGGTTCTTTTTCAGGAGCAACATTTACAAAGACAGATTTAACTAGACTTGGAATTTCTCAAGCTTCATTATCTGTTGTTTATGCTGTAAGTTTTTTCTTACAACAACTTGTATATGTTTTAATTCTTGGTGCATTCTATGGAGTTATTTCATTAACTAATGGTTATAAAGAATTAGTTACAAAATGTGCAAAAATTGTTAAAGGAAAGGAAATTCCAGTTGTTCTAATTATATCTGGTTTAATTGCTTTATTTGTGTCTTTAAGTTCACAAGTATTTGTAGCAATGTTATTTATTCCGTTTATAATTACAGTTTTATTAAGAGCTAATCTTGATAAAAAAACAGCATTTATTGCAACATTTGGTTCAATTTTTGTAGGTATGATTGGTGCTACATATGGTACTGAAGGTTTATACTATTTCAATTACTATATGCAAACAAAAATAACTACAGAAATTTCAATGAGATTTGGAGTTCTTGCAATTGTTTATATTCTATTTAGTTTATTTAACATTAAATACATTAAAAGTGTACTTGCAAGTAAAAAATCTATTGATGAATCTAAAGAAGATAAATTTGCTGTAGAAAAAGCTAGTAAGAAAAATGTTAAAGTATGGCCAATGGCATTACTATTTGTAGTACTTGCTGTATTTGCAATACTTGGTTATATTAGATGGGAAGAACAATTTAATATTACATGCTTTACTAAATTCCATGAATGGCTTATTGGTTTAAAAATAGGTAATCATACAATTATTTCTTATATTCTTGGTAATGTTACAGCATTTGGTACTTGGGAATTATACTCAATATTTGCTGTATTACTAGTAATAATGATAATTTCTTCAATTATTTATAAAGTTTCATTAGATGATATTATTGAAGGAATTTCTAGTGGAATTACAAAAATGGTTAAACCAGTAATATTAATGATTCTTGGTTACGCTGTATTTGTATTTATCTATTGGTCACCAATAGTACCAACAATTACTAATTGGATTTTAACTTCTAAGTTTAATCCATTCTCAACTACAATAGCTGCATTCATTTCTTCAGTATTTACTGCAGATTTTGGATTTGTTGGTTATTCAGTTGGATCATTCTTGACAGCAGCTTATGCAGATAATTTAAATCAAATATTCGTTATCTACCCAGCAATGCATGGATTTGCACAAATGATTGCACCAACTAGTGTTATCTTACTTGCAGGTCTAAGCTATGTTGGAATAAGTTACAAAGATTGGATGAAACATATTTGGAAATTCATAGTTGCTTTATTAGTACTATTATTAATAGTATTTGCACTATTAACTTATATGTAAAATTAACACTAGTTTAACTAGTGTTTTTTAATTATTATTTTTTTAAAAATAAAACCGTGATATAATGTAATTGATTTGGAGGTATCTTAATGAAGAAAGTTTTAGTAACTGGAGCAGCTGGATGTTTAGGTAAATTAGTAATAAAGTATTTATTAAGTGAAGGTAAATATGAAATAACAGCTTTAGATTTAAAATGTAAAAAAACTTATAAAGCCTTAAAAAAATATCATCGTAGGATTAATATAATTTATGGTGATGCAGATGATCCAATTTTAATTGATGCCTTAGTTAAAGATCATGATTATATAATCCACTTGGCTTCTATTAAACCATCTTTTTCAATATTGAGAGAAAAAATAGTTAAAGAAATAGATTATAAAGCTAGTGAAAATATTGTTAGAGCTATAACTTTTTATAATCCAAAATGCTTTTTAATTTATCCTTCTACTACTAATGTTTATGGAAATAAAAAAAATACTGTTAGTATTTCAGATAAACTTTCAATAACTAATAATAATTATTATACTAAAAATAAGATTGAAACAGAAAAATTAATTAAAGATAAGTTAAATAATTATGTTATTTATAGAATACCTACAGTACTTACTGATATAACAAAAGAGGATTTTATTTATAATACACCAATTAATGATGAAGCGGAATTTATAACTGCTAATGATTGTGCTTATGCTTTAGTCAAAACTATTGATCATAAAAGTGAAGTTAATAAGAAAATATATAACCTTTCAGGTGGAACTGTTTGTACGGCTAAATATGGTTATGTACTTAAAAATATTTTAGAAATTTATGGTTTAAGTAACAAATATTTATGGTCTTTAATTTTTTTAGAAAAAAATTTCTACGGCAATACATTCTCAGATAGCAAAAAAATTGAAGATATTTTGCATTATCAAAGTGAATCAATTGAATCATATTTTATGGTATTAAAGAGAAAAAATAAACAAAGGATAATTAATCGTTTCTTAGCAGAACCTTTTATTTTCTTTATTAACAAGAGGTTAAATAAATGATAGGGCTGTCACTTGAAGGCGGAGGTATAAAAGGTTCATATCAAGCTGGAGCTTATTTAGCTTTTAAAAAATGTCATATAAAATTTGATGGAATAGTTGGTACTTCTATTGGAGCTTTTAATGGTGCTATGATAGCGGCCAATTGTGGCGATAAAATGGTTGAAATATGGCAAAATTTGGATGTTGCAAATGCTTTATGCTTTGATCAGGATAAAGTTGCTAAACTAAAGAAGAAAAATCCTTTAGTATATATTGATTTCTTTAAAGATATTCTTAAGAATAAAGGAATTAGTACTGATGGAATTCAAAAATTAGTAGCAGAAAATTTAGATTATGAAAAATTAATGGCTAGTAAAATCGAATATGGTTTATGTACTGTGAGAGTTAAAGACTTAAAACCTCTATATTTAATGAAAGAAGATTTAACAAAAAATAATATTAATAAATATATAATGAATAGCTGTTATTTGCCAATTTTTAAAATGGAGAAAACAGTTGATGATAGTTATTTTTTAGATGGTGGTTTTTATGATAATGCACCATACAATATGTTAATAAATAAAGGTTATGATACAATTTATAATGTTGGAATGCATGGGATAGGATTTACAAGGAAACCTAGTCACGATGTGAAAATTATAAATATAAAACCTATAAGATCTACTGGAGGAATATTAACATTTAATAAAGATAAAATTCACGAAAGTATAAAAATGGGCTACTATGATACATTAAGAGTATTAAAAAACTATGATGGCTATAATTATGTATTTAAATATCGTAATAAACTTTATTATAAAAGGATGCTAAAAAAAATTGGCAAAAGAGAACTTAGAAGAGTCAAAAATTTCTTTTTTGCCCAAACTGATAAACAAGCTATAATATATGCAGTAGAGTATGTTATGCAAAGAGAAAAAATTGATTACTATAAAATATATAATATAAGAAAAGAAATAAAAAAAATTAAGAAAAACTATGAAAAAGATAATTTTGTATACAATTTTGTTCGAAATTTAAGAGTTTTGTAGTATAATATCACAAGCGAGGTGTTTTTATGGGAAGAGCATATGAAGTAAGAAAAGCAAGTATTCAAAAAACTGGAGCTATGAAAGCTAAATTATATTCAACATTTGCTAAAGAAATATATTTGGCTGCAAAAGGTAATCCAGAATTAGAATCTAATGTTAATTTAAAAAGAGTTGTTGATAAAGCTAAAAAACAACAAGTTCCAAGCGATATAATAAATCGTGCTATTGATAAAGCTAAAGGTTTAGGTGGCGAAGATTATAAAGAAGTTGTTTATGAAGGATTTGGACCTGGAGCTTCAACATTAATTGTAAATACTTTGACAGATAATGTTAATAGAACAGTAGCATTTGTTAGAGAAGCATTTAATAAGGCTCATAAAAGTTTAGGGGTAACTAACTCTGTATCTTATAATTATGATCATTTAGCAATAGTAAGTTTTAAAAGTGATAAAGAAGAAGAAATACTAGATGCTATGATTAATGCTTCAATCGACCCTATTGACTTTGAAACAGAAAATGGTGAAATAACAATTTCAGTTAATCCAAGTGATAGAAATAAATTAAAAGATGCAATTGAGAGTGTTATTCCTGATGTTGATTATGAATACGATGAGGTTGGAATGTTTGCTAAAGACAAAGTTACTCTTGAAGGTGAAGACCTAGAAACTTTTAACCGTTTACTTACAATGCTTGAAAATATTGAAGATGTTACTGAGGTTTATCATAACGTAAATTTAGATTAAAATCACGGGTGTGATTTTTTCTTTTCATGAAAATTTCACATTTCTGTTATAATATATATTTATAGGTGGTCATATGAAAGTTTTAATTGTTGATGATGAAGAATTAATAAGAAATGTTATTAAAGAATATTTAGTGTTAAATGATTATGAATATGGTGAAGCAGAAACTGGTAAACAAGCTATTGAAAAAGTAAAAAATGAAAATTATGACATTGTAATAATGGATATAATGATGCCAGAAATGGATGGCTTTAAAGCGGTAAAAAAAATAAGAGAATTTAATAAAGAAATACCTTTTATCATGCTAACTGCTCGAAGTGAAGAATATGATAAATTAATGGGTTTTGACCTAGGAATTGATGATTATGTAACTAAACCATTTTCTCCTAAGGAACTATTAGCAAGAATAAAAGCTATAGTAAAAAGAACTAATAATAAAGAAGAAAATTACAATTTTGATGGTCTTAAAATAGATAAAATAGCTCATGAGGTTTATATTGATTCAAATGTTATTAATTTGACCCCCAAAGAATATGAGTTACTTCTTTATTTAGTTGAAAATAAAAATATTGTTTTAACAAGAGAACAACTATTATCAAGTATCTGGGGATATGATTTTTATGGTGACGATAGAACTATTGATACACATGTAAAAACTTTGAGAAGTAGATTAGGAAAATATCGTGATTTTATTAAAACAGTTAGAAAAGTAGGTTATAAATTTGAATATAAAAAATAAGAAAAAATATGGAATAAATTTAAGAACTTTATTTTATCTTGTAATTTTTAGTATTTCTATATTATTTATTTTATGGCTTTTTCAATTATCGTATTTAAATTATTTTTATGAAAAATATCAAATTAAAAATGCTAGTAAAGTAGCAAATACTTTGAACAATATGAATTATGCTCAACTAAAATTAAATGCTGAAAAAATTGCTTATAAAAATAATGTTTGTATGCAAATAATTACAAGAATTGGAACTATTGAAAACTATAATACAATGATGAATGGTTGTGAGTTAAATAATAATTATAATATGGCTTACTATAAAGATAAAATAACTTCGTCTAAAAAGAAAATTAATGTTTTAAAAATAGTTGATAAGGATTTTGAAGCTAAAGCAGTTTTATATGGAATAAATAAAGATAATTATTATATATATATTTATTCTCCAATTGAAGAAATTAATTCAACATCACTGATTTTAAAAAATCAGTTGATATACATAGTTATTCTAGTTATGCTAGTGGCCATAATAGTATCATATTTCTTATCTAAAAAAATAACTGGCCCTATTAGAAAAATAACAAGTCAAGCAAAAGAACTTGGCAATGGAAATTATAAAATAAGTTTTGAAAAAAGTGATATTAAAGAAATAGATGATCTAGCGAATACATTAAATGAAGTAAGTTTAGAACTTTCTAAAACTGATGAATTAAGAAGAGATTTAATGGCAAATGTTTCTCATGATTTAAAGACTCCACTTACTATGATAAAAGCTTATGCAGAAATGGTTAAAGACATTTCTTATAAAGATGATAAAAAAAGAGAAGAACATTTAAATATAATAATTGATGAAACTGATAGATTAACCATTTTAGTTAATGACATATTAGAAATGAGTCGTGAAGAAGCTAATGCTGATTATTTGAAAATAGAAGAATATGATCTTGTTCATGAAATTAATGATATTATCAAACGTTATAATATTATAAAAGAAACAGAAAATTATAATATAGTTTGTCAGATGCCAAAAAAAGCAATAGTACATGCTGACAAATCAAAAATAAATCAAGTTGTATACAATTTAATAAATAATGCTATAAATTACACTGGTGATGATAAAACAGTTACAATAAGATTAACTGAAGAAGAAAACAATTATTTAGTAGAAATAATAGATACTGGTAAGGGAATATCATCAAAAGAAATAAAATACATTTGGGATAGATATTATAAACAAGAAAAAAATCATAAGAGAAATGTAGTTGGTAGTGGTGTTGGTCTTTCAATAGTTAAAACTATTTTAATTAGACATAATTTTGAATATGGAGTAACTTCTAAAAAAAATAAAGGTACAACATTCTATTTTAAAATTAGTAAATAACTTTCACATTATCTTCACTATATTTTCACTTTCATAAGTTATCATTAGAACATGAAAGGAAAGTGATGTGGATAATTAAAAATAAATAAAACTCAAAACTCACAATAAACAACAATAAATAAATATAACTCTATATAAAATTTAATTAAATATAAACTCAAACTCACACTTTTTGGAAAAAAGACGATTATATGTCTTTTTTCTTTTTTTTAATAATAATATTTGATATAATTTAGTAAGAATTGGAGAGATAGTATGACAGAGAAAGTTGCAAAACTTATGGTTTCACTTTTTGGAGGAATTGGTGGTGCTTTAATAGGTAAATACATTACCATATTTATAATAAGTATGATGCCTATTTTAGAATTAAGAGGAGGATTAATAGCTGCAAAGTTATTAGGGCTACCAGCAATACAAAGTTTTATAATATGTTTTATTGGAAATATTTTACCTATTCCAATTATTGTTTGGTTAATGGAACCTATATTTAAATTTTTAAGAAGATGGAGTTTCTTTGATAAGTTTATAACATGGTGTGAAAAAAAAGCTCATTCTAAAAAAGAACAAATTGAAAATTTAAAATATTTAGGGTTATTTTTATTCGTTGGAATTCCCCTTCCTGGAACAGGAGCTTGGATGGGTTGTCTTATAGCAGGACTCCTTGGAATGGAAAAGAAAAAAACAGCAATAGCAGCAATAAGTGGTGTAGTTCTTGCTGGAATAATTATGTTAATATTTAGTTATGGAATTCTAGGATTGGTGATTAAATGACAACTATTTATTTAGTTTCTAATAATTGTTTTATGAATGAATTATTAGTTTACAAAGATTATTTAGATTTAGATGAAAAGAGAAAAATTAGACCATTAACAGTAAATGGTGAAAAAGTTGCTTTAACAATAGCTAAGAAAAAAATATTACAAAATGCTGATGTAATTTATTCATCAAGTTTCTTTTCTAGTATTAATACAGCAAAGTATTTAGCTGAAAAAAATAATATTGATATAATTGTTGATAAAAGAATTGATGATCGTAAGATTGGTCTTTTAGAAGATAAAAATTTAAATCTTAGAAATATGCAAGAACATGATTTTGATTATAAATTAGTAAATGGAGAATCTTTAAACGAAGTTAAAAATAGAGTTAGAGATTTAGTTAAAGAACTGATAAAAAACTATGAAAATGGTAAAGTAGTAATGTTTACCCATAATTCTTGTATATTAGCTTTATTATCTATATGGGCTACTAAAGGATTTAATTATGAAGAAAGACTGATATTAGATTATAATGAGAATGTTTTAATTGACGGTCTAAGAACAGATTATAATATTATTGAAATTGATTTTGAACAAGAAAAAATAGAAAATATAAAGAGAATCGATTAAATTGATTCTCTTATTTTTAATTTAGTACTTGACAAAACATAGTAGCTGATATAAACTAAATACATAAAAGAGGTGATTTATATTAATACTCAATTTAAAAAAGGCGTTTTGGAATTATTAGTACTAGTAATGGTAGAAAAAGAAGATATGTATGGTTATCAACTGGTCGAAGCTGTTTCTAAAATTGTTGATGTTAATGAAGGAACAATTTACCCTATTTTAAAAAGGCTAACTAATGAAGGATTATTTGAAACTTACTTAGAAGAATCTAGCGAAGGACCAGTCAGAAAATATTATCATATTACTGTTGCGGGCAAAGAAAAAAAGAAGCTTCAATTAGAGGAATGGTTGAAATTCGAAAAAAGTGTTAATGAATTTATAAAAAAAGGAGAACTGAAAAAATGAATAAAGAGCAATTTATTGAAAAATTAAGAAAGAAATTAAATATTTTAGAAAAAAAAGAATTAGATGATATTATTGAAGAATATGAAGGATATATTGAAGAAAAAAAATCGACTGGAATGTCTGAAGAAGAAGCTGTAAAATCTTTAGGTGATATTAATGAAATAACAAGAGATTTACTTGAAGCTTATAAAATTAATGAAAATTATGATAAAAAAGAAACTAATACTATAGAGAACTTTATAAATGGTTTAGTAGATGGTATAGAAAGTTTTATAGATTCATTTCAAGGAAGAACTTTTAAAGATATTTTAAAAATGTTTATTCAAATTTTATTTTTATGTTTAATTATTGCTATATGTAAAATACCTTTTTCTATAATAAAAGATATTGGTAGTTCATTATTTTCTTCATTTAATAGCATTATTATATTTGGAGTTGATGTTTTTCATATTTTATCAAGATTATTTGAAGTGATAATGGATTTATTATATGCTTTCATTGCTATTGTCTTCTTTCTTAAAATATTTAAAGAAAAAATTCTTGGTCAAGAAAAAACTGAAAAAATAGAAAATGAAACTGATGATATATTTTCTGATAATAAGAAAAAGGAAAAAATCTATGAAACAAAGTCTCAAGTAGAAACTAAAAATACTAAAAATAAAGATTTTTTTGATATATGTGCTGATATAATGTTGTTATTTATAAAATTCTTTGTATTTATGTTTGCTATATGTAATGCTTTCTATTTAATTGGAATATCAGCAACTTTAATAATAGCAATTGTTTTGATGATAAAAGGAGTTACATATTTTGGTATAATTTTATTATTAGTTGCTTTATTAATATTTGGAATATCTTTCATGGAATTATTTATCAGGTTTATCTTTAATTTTAAACCTAAGTATTTAAGATTTTTGATAACAATTATTTTAAGTTTAGTTTTAGGAGGTGCTGGAATAGGGTTATTTGCAACAGAAATAGCATCTTCTGAATTTAATAAAGAATTTGATGATAGCTCATATAAAACTGTAACAGATAGAGTAATTTTTGATGAAAAGACTGTTTCACATTACTATGATTTAGAAATAGATAATTCATTAGAAGACGAAATGAAAATAGTTTATGAATATAATTCTGATTATATAGATTTAGAACCAGAACTTGAAAAAAGAGAAATAAAAACTAACTATGGATATGTTTTGGTATATGATCCATCCTATAATAGCACATGGTCTAAAAAAACTTATAATAAGTTAATAGATGATTTAAAAAATAAAACATTTTATAAATATGATGACTTAGTTAGAATTAAAGTATATGTTAATGAAGAAAATTATAATAAAATTAAACAAAATGATAAAAAGTATTTAGAATACCAAAGATATTATTAAAAAGAATAAATTGTAAACAATTAAAGTGAAATCGAAATGGTTTTGCTTTTTTTAATCTAGTAAGTGAAATGTGTAAAAACTCTTGTTTTTTCTAGCTTTTTGTGATATTATCGTAGTTGCAATTATATATTTTAATATAATTTGTAAATAAGTGGGAGGGAATGCGGATTTGCCTGGTACCACTTACGCGAACCAAATTTAATAGGAGGTGTTAATCGTGGCTAAAGAAATCACTAGAAGAATTAAATTACAAATTGAAGCTGGTAAGGCAACACCTGCTCCACCAGTTGGAACAGCTTTAGGACCTGCCGGTATTAATATTCAAGAATTCTGTACTAAATTTAATGATGCAACAAGAGAAAAAATGGGTACAATAATTCCATGTGAAATTACTGTATATGATGATAGAAGTTTTGATTTCGTATTAAAAACTCCACCAGCAGGATTCTTAATTAAACAAGCTGCTAAAATTAAAAAGGGAAGTAGTAAAGGAGCTAATGAAACAGTTGCAACTTTATCTAAAGACCAATTAAGAGAAATAGCAGAAACAAAATTGCCTGATTTAAACGCTTATGATGTTGATGCAGCAATGAATATTATTGCTGGAACAGCTAAGAATATGGGTGTTAAAATCGAAGACGATGAAAAATAATAATTAATTAATTTCAAATCCGCCAAATAAACCACAGTTAGGAGGAATAATGATGAAAAAAGCTAGTAAAAAATATGTGGAAGCTTCTAAAAAAGTTGAAAAGAATAATACTTATTCAATAGATGAAGCAATCAAATTAGTAAAAGAAACTTCTATTACTAAATTTGATGGAACTGTAGAAGTTGCAATCAAGCTTAATGTTGATCCTAAAAAAGCTGATCAACAATTAAGAGGTTCTTTAGTTTTACCTAACGGTACAGGAAAATCTAAAAAGATTTTAGTTATTGCTAAAGGTGAAGCTGCAAAAGCTGCAAAAGAAGCTGGTGCTGATTTTGTTGGAGATACTGATATGATTGAAAAAATTCAAAAAGAGAATTGGTTTGATTATGATGTAATTATTGCAACTCCAGAAATGATGCCAGAACTTGGTAAGATTGGACGTATTTTAGGACCTAAAGGTTTAATGCCAAATCCTAAAACTGGTACAGTTACACCAAATCCTGTAAAAACTATTGAAGATATTAAAAAAGGTATGGTTGAATTTAGAACTGACTCATATGGAAATATTCATACAATCGTTGGTAAAGTATCATTTGATGAAAGTAAATTAGTTGAAAATTTAACTTACATTATTAATACTATTTCTAAATTAAAACCAGCATCTGTTAAAGGAAAATTCATTACTAATATTTCAGTAGCATCTACAATGGGTCCTGGAATCAAATTAGATAAAAATTCTTTTGACATTTAATTAAAAATGTAATAAAATAACTACAGAAAAAGTGATTAACCAAAGACAGCATGGGAAGAAATTCTTAATAATCATGCCGAGGGAAATCTTAAATACATTCTTTATGTTTTAAGCTTTCCTGTTTGGAGAGCTTTTTTTGATAGATAAGGAGGAATTATATGGCAAGTACAAAAATTCTTAATGCTAAAAAAGAAATCGTTGCTGAAATTACTGATAAAGTAAAAAATAGCGAATCAGTTATTGTTTTCCAATATCAAGGTTTAACAGTTGACGAATTAAGTGAATTAAGAAAAAAACTAAGAGAAGTTAAAGCTGAAGTTAAAGTTTATAAGAATACTTTATTAAAACGTGCTCTTGATGACTTAAACATTAGTTTAGACGGATTCTTAGAAGGACCAAACGCTATACTATTTGGTGAAAGTTTACTTGAACCAATTAAAGTTATTGCTGATTTTGCAAAAGATCATGAAAAACTTAGTATCAGAGTTGGAATTATTAGTGGCGACGTTGCCGATTTAGCTACTATAACAGAATACGCGAATATTCCATCATACGAAGGATTGTTAACAATGCTTGCTGGTGGTATGATTCAATACGTACGCGACTTATCTATAGGTTTAAATCTATATGCAGAAAGTCTAGAAAAATAAGAAAGAGGAGGAATTTAAAATGGCAAAATTTACAAAAGAAGAATTCATTAATGGATTAAAAGAAATGACTATTCTTGAAGTTAAAGAATTAGTTGATGCAATGAAAGAAGAATTTGGAGT
>CADBMU010000080.1 GCA_902795845.1 uncultured Erysipelotrichaceae bacterium | reverse complement strand
CGTCCTTGACTAGCAAATAAACTCTTGAAAGATTAAATGTCACTTCGATATATTTATTTGAAATTTACTTTTTCAATTGAGATTTTAAAAAAATACTACTAAATTAAATTTACAATCAATATAATTTTATGATAGAATTAATTTAGAAAGATAGGTTTTATTATGAAGAGTAAATATGTTCCATTTAAAAATTATGTTATAGTTTTTTTAACAATTGCAGTCATTCTATTTTTATCTGTATATTTTTATAAATGGTATAAGGTTTATGAAGAAGAACAAATAAGAGTTTCTTATTTAGTTAAAACAAACACTGTAAGTATGCAAATAAATAGTATTGATGATTTAGATACTATTTTATCAGAAGCACCTAATGAATATTTTATATATATAAGTTATACTCATGATAAAGAGGTTTACAATTTAGAAAAAAAGTTAAAAAAAGTTATTGATGATTATGGAATTAATGATGTTGTATATTATGTTAATGCTACAAAGTTAAAAAATGATGATAATTTTATTAAATCTTTAAATGAAAAAATTAATACTAATTTAGTTTCTTCAATTCCTGCAATAGTTTATGTTAAAAATAATGAAGTTGTAAATGTTATACAAGATAAGAAACAATTAATAAATGCTAATGATTTAGAAAAAATATTAAAAAATAATGGATTAGAAAAATTAAGTCAATAATGACTTTTTTTTATTTTGTGATAAAATATTAAACGAGGGATGATTATGATTAATGTAGTTTTATTTGAACCAGAAATACCTGGAAATACTGGAAATATAATGCGTACTTGTGTTGCAACTAATACTACGCTTCATTTAATTAAACCACTAGGGTTTTCTTTAGACGAAAAATATATAAAAAGAAGTGGTGTTAATTATATTGATAAGTGTAAATATTTTGTATATGAAAATATAGAAGATTTTTTTAGTAAAAATAAAGGAACTTTCTACTATTTAACTCGTTATGGACATAAACCTCACTCTTCTTTTGATTACTCTAATACAAAAGAAAATATTTATTTTATATTTGGTAAAGAATCTACAGGTATTCCTAAGAAACTTTTAAAAGATAATTTAGATCATTGTATGCGTATGCCAATGACTGACAATGTTAGAGCTTTAAATTTATCAAATACTGTAGCTATTATGGTTTATGAAGCTCTAAGGCAACAAAATTATCGAGATCTTTTATTTGATGAACCTCACAAAGGAGATCATTTTTTAGAAGATTATGAAGAAAACTAGATTGTTTTTAATCTAGTTTTTTTAT
Organism: uncultured Erysipelotrichaceae bacterium; assembly: GCA_902795845.1. GTDB lineage: Bacteria > Bacillota_I > Bacilli_A > RF39 > UBA660 > RUG14121. Next base: position 18,312 of record CADBMU010000080.1, on the reverse strand, counting down.
GAAATGTTTTCTTAATATGTCAACAGGGATAACACTAAATGCAAGTAGCAAAACAAACAATAATTCTTTTAATGTTAAGCCATATGTTCTAAATAAATTTCCACCATTATAAATCAAATAAATTTGAACAATGGCAATAAAACTAAACATTAGCAAAAATATTTTGTTTTTCATTATATTAGCTAATATGTTTTTTCTTTCAGTTCTTGCATTAAATGCATTAAATATACCGATAAAAATAAATAAAGCAAAATACGCTGTCATCAAATATTCATATTTAGTTCCGACTCTTACAATAGATCTTACTACATTCGATTTAAGAAAAATAACACATAATAATGCTGAATATAAACCTGTTATTAAAATCTCACTATACATATATTTATTTATAATAGGTTCTTTTAAGGATTTAGGTTTTTCTTGCATAGTTTCTAAAAGTGGTGGTTCAAAAGAAAATGCCAACCCAGAGAAAGTATCCATAATCATATTTATCCATAACATTTGGATAATAGTAATTGGTGTAGAAACTCCGATAAAAGGTCCTACTATTGAAACAAATAAAGCACATAAATTTACTGTTAGTTGGTAAATAATAAATTTTCTTATGCTTTTAAATATTGTTCTACCATAAAGTATAGCTTTACTAATTGATAAAATATTATCATCCAAAATAATTACATCTGAAGCTTCTTTTGCAACCTCTGTTCCACTGCCCATAGCAAATCCTACATTAGCTTTTTTTAAAGCTGGGGCATCATTTACACCATCACCTGTCATTCCAACTACTAAGTTCATTTCTTCAATAATTTTTACAAGTCTACTTTTATCTTGTGGCATAGCTCTTGCAATTACTTTAATTTTTGGAAGCATGCTTTTAATTTTTTCATCAGTATAAGAATTTAATTCGTTACTAGTTAAAACAATATCCGTAGGACTTTTAATAATTCTACAATCTTTAGCAATTGAATATGCTGTATCTTTAGCATCACCAGTAATCATTATAATATCTATACCAGCTTCTTGAATAATTTTAATACCATCTTTTGTTTCACTTCTTAGTTCATCTTTTATACATACAAATCCTAAGTAAGTTAAAGCATTTAATTTTAAATCATTTTCTTTGTAAGCAAGAACTACTACTCTACTACCATTTTTAGTATATCTTTTTATATTACTTTCTATTTTTTCTTTTTCTAAAAGAATTCTTACTTTACCTTCACTATCAATATATTTCGTGCAATAAGGTAAAATTTTTTCGCTTGCTCCTTTGAAGTAACAACTTTTCTTAGAATCATTAATCATAACAGATGAATATTTTAATTCACTATTAAATTCGATTTTTTCAAGTTTTTTATACAGTGTTTTTTTGTTTCCAATAAATTTTAATAAGGCTTTATCTGTCGAATTACCCCCGATTACATTATTATCTTGATCTAGCATACTTTCATTATTATAAAGTAAAGAATTTATAAGATTTTCATTTAATAATTTAGTTGAATTATTTATTATTTTTCCAGTCGAATCTATAATATTTGTAACTTCTAATTTTCCCTTAGTTAATGTTCCGGTTTTATCGGTAAGTAAAACATTTAAATTACCTGCAGTTTCTATACCAACAAGTCTTCTTACTAAGACATTATTTTTTAACATTTTTTTCATGTTAGAAGATAAAACTAAAGTAATCATCATAGGTAACCCTTCAGGTACCGCTACAACTATTATTGTTACGCTTAATGTTAAAGCATAAATTAAATAATTAGTAATTAGTTTATAATTTGTTAAGGTATTTAATATTAAATTAATATTAAAATTATTATTTATAACAATTACTGAAAATAAGTATGAAATTGTTACTAATATGGCCCCAATATATCCAATTCTACTTATTATTTTAGCAAGTCCTGTTAATCTCATTTTTAAAGGTGATGTTGGTACATCCTCTTGGAGTTCTAAGGATAATTTACCATAAACAGTCTTATCTCCAACTTCTGTGACTTTCATTTTAGCATTTTTATTGTAAATTATAGTGCCACGAAATACTTTATTATAATCATAAATTATTTTTTCGTTAATAACAGCTTGTTTTAAGACTTCTTTTGTTTCACCATTAATTGATGATTCATCAACAAAAACACTACCTTCGATAATAATTCCATCAGCTGGTACTTTATCCCCTTCATTAAGAATAACTATGTCATTAACAACCACTTCATTTAATGGTATAGTTAAAATTTTATTATTTCTAATAACTTTAACTTTTACATCATCACTTTCTTGCTGTAATTTTCTAAACGCTGCTTCACTTCCATATTCAGATATAGTTGATATAAAAGTTGCTAAAAAAACAGCAATAAGTATCCCTATAGTTTCAAACCAGTCAAAATCTTTAAATAAAAATACTACTTTAATCATTAAAGCAATTAATAATATTTTTATTATTGGATCACCCAAGGATTCTAATAATAATTGAAAAAAAGTATGTCTTTTTAATTGACTTATTTGATTATTTCCATTAAGTTTTCTACTCTCCAAAACTTGTTCGTTACTAAGACCAGATATTTTCATCAATAATCCTCCTAGAAAACAATATGAAAAACAATACCTTTTTATAACAAAAAAATAAATAGCAATTAAGCTATTTATCCGATTTTCTTTTTGATTAAGTCGACTCCTCTTTTAGGATCTTCAAATAAAATATTGTAAACTAATTTATCTTTTTTCAATTCTTCAATAAATCTAACTTCTTCGTTAGTCATTGGAACATATTTTTTCTTATCTTCAAAAGTTACTTCTGCTATTTCATCAATTCCAAATAAGTAATCTGTTGAAACAGCAAAAATGTTTACCATATCCATTATCGATTCTAAAGAAGGATTTCTAAGTTCTTTCTCATAACAACAAATTGCTGATTTTCCAACACCTAACATTTCACCAAGTTGTCCTTGAGTTAGTCCTTTCTCTTTTCTTAATTTTTTCAATCTTGACCCATTTATCATATTAACACCTCTTTGTACTTTCGATTATAAATTCAAAAGTTTTCATCATGTTAATAGTTTACCCAGTGCAAATAGAAATATTCACTTTGAGTCAAAATCATTAATTTTCTTTAATTTCTTTAGGTTCTTTATTTTTTGTTGATAAGAAAGTTACTTTTTCAGCGACTACTTCTGTCGAATATTTAACTTCTTTATTTTCATCTTCATATGAATTAACTTGTAATCTTCCTTTAATTCCTACAACATCACCGGAATGACAGTATTCACATGTATTTGCAGCTATTCCATTCCAAAGTGTACATTTAACAAAATCTGTATCATATAAACCATCAGAATTTTTATAAGATCTAGAAACAGCTACGATTATTGAAGTATATTTTTTACCATTATCTAATACTTTTACTTCTGGATCTTTAGTTAATCTTCCAACCAAAACCACCTGATTCAACATGTGCTTCCTCCTTTCATGACTGCACTTTATCACATAAAAAAATTGATGTCAAAACACCAATTTTCAATTTCTTACCTTATTTTTAAGACAGATTTTTAATTTCTTCTTAGCAGATTTTCAAAATCTGCATCATTATTTTTACAAATTTTTAAAATCTGTAAAATTGCAATTTTTTTCATTTTTTTAAATCTCTTTTAATAATCTATTTAATTCAACAGCATATTCCATAGGTAATTCTTTTTTAAAGTCATCTACAAATCCCATAACAAGCATTTCTTTTGCTTCATCCTCATTTAATCCTTTACTTTCTAAATAGAATAATTTTTCAGCACTTATCTTTGAAATAGTTGCTTCATGTTCTAAAGTTGAAGAATTATTTTCTAAAATATTTTGTGGTATTGTATCACTTTTAGAAATCCCATCAAGTAAGATTGTATCACATTTTACTGTAGCAGTACTATTTATAGCATTTTTACATATTTTAGTAGTACCACGGTAATTACTAATACCTCCATTACTTGCTATTGATTTACTTACAATATTACTTTTTGTATTTTTGCCTAAATGAATCATTTTGGCTCCAGCATCTAATATTTGATCTTTTTTAGCATATGCTATACTTATAGAATTTCCAACGGAATTATCGCCTTTTAAAATACATGATGGGTATTTCATTGTTATACCACTTCCAATATTACCATCTACCCATTGCATCATTCCATTTTTTTCAACAATAGCTCTTTTAGTAACTAAATTATAAACTTCATTTGACCAATTTTGAATTGTATTATATTTACAAGTTGCTCCTTCTTTAACAAATATTTCTACAACACCCGCATGAAGAGAATTACTTGCATAACTTCTAGCTGTACATCCTTCTATATAAGATAATTCTGCATGTTCATCAACTATAATAATTGTTCTTTCAAATTGACCTAATCCTTCAGTTTCAATTCTAAAATAACTTTGTAAAGGCCTATCTAATTTTGTATATGGCGGAATATAAATAAAACTTCCCCCACTCCATACAGCACCATTTAAAGCAGTAAATTTATTTTCATCATATTTAACTAAACTATTAAAATATTCTTTAAATAAATCAGGATATTTTTTTAAAGCATCATCAGTACTCATAAATATAATATCTTTATCAGTCTTATTATGATGATATACTACTTCACTTTCTAATTGATTAGTAACACCATCCAAATATTTTTCTTCTGCTTCGACAACTCCAAGATTACAAAAAGTATTTTTTATATTATCAGATACTTCATTCCAATCTTTTTTACTTCCATTTGAAACATTTTTATAGTATAAAAAATTATCATAATCAATGTTTAATTCTGGGCCAAAATTAGGATTTTCAAGCTCTTCAAATTTTTTAAAACTTTTTAATCTAAATTCTAACATCCATTCTGGCTCATTCTTTTTTTTAGATAAATTTATAATAAAATCTTCTGTTAACTTTTCTTTCATAATAATCACAAAGTTATTATAGCACGATTTTATTAATAATTGAAAAAAATAAATATTTTTGCTATACTTTATTATAAGAATAGGTGAATGTAAGATGAATGAAGAAATTTCTAAAGCAAATGAAATTTATATTAATGACTGGGTTTCTTTAAATCCTAATTTAAGTGACTTAAAATTTGAAAATAATACTATTATTACATCCAGTGAAAATATTAACTTAGGAAATTTTTTAGTAGCAGATTTATTAACAAATAATTATTTTAATAATAATAAATATTCTATATCAAAAAAAGAATTTTTAACTATATTAAAATTACATGTTACAGCTGATAAAATTTTAAATGATAAGGAAGTTAAAACTCCAACTGAAAAGAAAAAAGATTTAAATGAATATATAATAAATATTAAGTTATCACCTAATGGCTACTTAACAGTAATTACTAATAAAGAAATTCATCAATTAAACTGCCCTATTTTTAACCGAGCTTTAATAATTTACAATGAATTGTTAGTAAAATTTAATTATTACGTACCATTTAATATATTTTATGAAGATTTAAAAAATCAAAATTTAATTATAGAGAAAAAGAAAGAGAAAACAGAAAGTGAAAATATTCCAAAATATTTAGAATTACTTCATAAAAAAGAAGGATATTCTTTAAAGGAATATAATTATTTAAACTCTATTTCAAGTTTTATGTTTAAATTATTATGTAATGAAGAATATTTATGTGCAACCGCTTTAAGCTTATTAAATATTTATAAATATGAAATGAATAATTTATCAAATAAAGAAAAATTAAATTCTAATGAAGCTTATGTATTAGGTCAATATGATAAAAATATTAAAGATTTACAAGAAATTCAAAGAAATGCAGAAGAAAAAGAAGCGCTATCTAGTAGAGCTTCCTCATTCGGTTTTAGTTCATTATTTTTAATAATTTCATCAGTACTTCTAAGTGGATTTGTTTTAGCTTTATTTTTAATACTTAAATAAATACTTTTTTAACTAAGTATTTTTTTATGGGATAAATTAAACTTATACCAATTAATATAAAGATGTCAAATTGATTTAATAGTGTATTTGGAACATCAACAATTAATTCATTATTACCAGGATCTTTTTCAACATTTGTCTTCTCTATTTCACTATAATCTAAAAAAGAATTATTTTCTGTTTTATCTTGGTTAGTATTTTCATCATTAGTTGTATTATTATTTTTATTTTCATCATCAACAACTGGTTCTTTATTTTTTAATTCTAAGTAATATTCTAATTCAACCAGTCTATAATCACCCATATCTTTATATTTAGTATTTTCATCTAATTTTAATTTAATTTTATCACTGTCAAAAATATATATAAATTCATCGTCATATATTAATTTAATAAGGTAATCTCCATAATCAAAATAATTTTTAAAGTTAATTTCACCATTTTTATTTGTTAGATATTGGCATTTATTTTTCTCACATATTTTTTTATCATTTTTATCTAATAATTCAAATTCAATATTTTCTATTTTAGATAAAGTATTTTTTTCATAAACAGTCAATTTAACTTTATATTTTATTTTTTTATCTTGGAAAACAAATTTATTATTTTTGCCATTTTCTTTAACTTCTATTTTAAAATCTTCTAATTTCTCATATTGTTTATAAGAAGTTAATTGTCTTAAAATATAATTACCATAGTCTAATTTAAATTTTATTGTTCCATGATCATCAGTAGTACATTCTAAAATCAAATTATTATTTAAATCAAAAATACCAAATTTTATACCCTTTTCATATTCTAATATACCGGTTTTAGAATTTTCTAAGGTTTTAATTATTTCAAAATTTTCTGAAATTACTTCTTCATAGGCAGTTACATTTAATTCATAATTGTTTTTATCAATATCAAAATAATACTTTGTTTCATCAAGTTGATATCCATGACTTGGTTCAAGTTCTTTTATGTAATATCTTCCTTGTAAAAGTTTAGTTGAAAAATTTATTTTTCCATTCTTATCAGTAATTTTTTCTTCTAATAAAGAATTATTATTATCATATAAGCCATATCTAGCGTTTTCTAGGCTTCCTTCATGTTTTGGATTGTTATCTTTAGTATTACTATCTAATTTTTGAAGTTTTACACTTCCATAAAGAGGCGTTATATTGATTCTATCAGTAACATCACTCAAGTCACCCGGTAAAAATAAATTTTGATTATTATCATCGATATAAACAACACATTTATTATTAAATCTTTTTTTCTCTTTTTTAAATAGTAAATATCCATCATTAAAATCTTTTAAAGTTAATTTAATTTTATTATTATCTTTATAAGCATTTACATTAGAACTCGAACTTATTTCATATTCCTCTAGTACATTATTTTTTTCAGTAAATTCTTCTTCTAAATTTACAAATGCTTTTAATTTACTATTTTCAAATTTAGGAATTGTATAATGTGAATTAACTAAGCTATCCAGTTCTTTCATTTCATCAACATATTTGTCAATTCTATTACCATTTAATTTATCTGTAAAATAAATGTCATAGCCAAGATTGTTAGTTTGCCATATCATAAACTGAGTTATAACATACCATTTGATATCTGTATGATTTTTATACCCATAACCATAATATGCAAGCAGTTGAATTCTATCTCTTTGAAGTGATGTTAAATTAGCATGAAGTTCTAAATCAGTATCATAACCCGTTACTAATTTATTTTCATCAATAGATTTTCCTGGTTCAATACAATATAAAAATCTATTATCACTTTTTCTTACTATTAAAGTCATTTGTTGATACTTTGTTTTACCATCTTTACTTTTATTTACAAACTCATTACTAATCCACATACCATGCTCATTTATCTTATCATAATAAACTTGGGCATTTACGTTACTGACATAAAATAAAATAATGAAAACTAAAAAACAACTAATTTTTTTTAACATATCTTCTCCTTTCTTTACTACAAGGACGTTATTATAATTAGTTTTTTTTAGTTTTCAAGGCTTTCGACAAATAGTGACAAATGTTTCAATAAAAAAGAGACTATTTAGCCTCTACAATTAATTTTATCGCTGTTTTTTGTTCTCCATTTATAGAGATATCATTAAATGCTGGAATAACTATTAAGTTATCTCCAGATGGAGCAACAAATCCTCTTGCTATCGCTATTGCTTTTATAGCTTGATTTAAAGAACCAGCTCCTATAGTTTGAATTTCAACAATTTTATTTTCACGGTAAAGATTAGCAATTGCTCCTGCTACCTTACTAGGATTTGACTTACTCGATACTTTTAATATTTCCATATATTTTATTAAATTCCTTTCTACAATAAAATATATGAATTTAAAATATAAATATTAATAAAAAAGAATTTATACTCAATTATATTTTTTTAGCCATGAGAGTTATAGAAGTACCAAAATCATAATAATAACCATATTTTTTGAATATTTGAATTACTTTTTTTATTACTTTATCACTATCTTTAACATCTTTATAATATAAATATTCTTGCAACCTACCTTCCATTATTACATTTAAGGAATCTTTTTCATAAAATTCTAAGTATTCACTAACATCTACATTTTCTTCAATACGAAGAGGAAATTTTTCTAAATTTTCTTCATTATAATCAACATAATATTTTTTATTATTACAAAATACAAATACATCTATTGAAAGTCTTTCATCATCATAATCTTTAGTTTTATATAAATATTTTAATAATTCAATAGCAAATTTTTCTAATCTTTTGTTAAACATTTTATCCTTCCTTTCTTATATATTACTATCATAAATTTTAAAAATTTAAAACACCTATGGTCACATAATGTTACATTAATATATTTTTTAGAAAAAAAAGACCTAATTTAGTCTTCCATTAATTTTTGTTTTATTTTTTCATTTCTCTTTTTTATAGCATTTATATTATTATTAAAATAATTTATCACTTCATTTTTTGTTAATGTTTTTAATTCTGGATCAGCAAACCAAATAATATCATAATTTTTATCAACAAAAGAGTCAACTAGATCAAAATAATCACAAAAATCTTTAAATGATTTATTAAACATTGCAAAAAATTTTTTATTTTCTTCATTATTAAGGCATTTTTTTAAATCAATGTTATAAGTTTTTTTATCTAAATTATTTTCTAAATAATTTTTTATTTCATAAAAAGCAATATCAGCTCTATCAGATATCCCATTGCCCTTAAAACCTGATTTAGCTTTGTTTAGATTTATTCCATCATTCATTCTTGGCCATACTATATGTCCACCAATAGTTCTACACTCTAAAATAGCATTCCAGACAAAATCATCAGTTATTCCAACTCTTTTTGCTGTAGTTGCTGATGGCCCTAAATAATCTGTTGATAATGCTAATTTATTTTTTAAATAAATTATTTCATTATTTCTTTTTAATATTTCATTTGGAAAATACAATTCTATAATATCAGAAACTAATTTTTTAGAACAACTATCTGGGTCTCTATATTCTAAATCATTTACTTTTCTTTTATGAAAATCAATGTCATTGGTAAACTTTGCCTCTTTGATATTACTAATTTCTTTTTTATATACATCTTTCATATAACAATATTTAACATCAATCACTTTATATTCTCCTTTATTACTTTAGTTATTTCTTTTTTTAATTTTAAAGGACTCAAGATTTTAACATTTTCTATATTTCTTAAACACCAGTATTTAAAACCAGATAATACAGTGTAAAATGATGCATAAAAAGTTTCTTCATTAATTTTCTTTATTTTAATATCTTTACCAAAAGTTTCTATAACATTATCAAGTAAAATAATATTACATTCAATTTCGACTTTTTCTTGCTCTCCAGTAAACATTGCTACATTATTTTTTATATAATAATCAATTTCTTGCTCTGAATACTTTTCATTTCTTTTTTCTTTTAAAATTTTTATATTTTTTATTTTATCTAATCTATAAATTAATAATTCCTTCATTCCATCTTTCAAACAAATTAAATACAATTTTTGTAATCCATAAAATATTTTATAAGGACTTAATTTATAAGGAATCTTTGGTATTATTTTTTCAGTAGTTAATTGATTATTCTCATTAAAAAAGTATTTATAATATTCAAAAGTTATTTTTTTATTATTTTTTATTGCTTCATTTATAATCTCAATGTTATTTATTATTTCTTTATTATCACTTTTGATATTTTTGATAGCAGCTTGATAATTTTTGTAATTTTCTTGTTCATAAATACTCATCATACTTAAGCATTTGTTAATAACTGAATCAGTTATTTCTTTTGAAACAAAACTAGAATATGCAAATGTTTGAATTATTGTTTCTAACTCACCTAATTCAAATTCAAAAAATGCATCTCTTATTATCCTGTATCCTCTGTGATTATCTTGATATGTTTCTATATCATAATTAAAAACTTCAATTAATAAGTTAATATTTCTACGAATAGTTCTAGGATCTATATCTACTTCATAATCTTTTTTAATTTTAAGTTTTATTTCATTAATAGTTAATAAATGATTTACATCTGTATATTTTTTTAATGTATTTAATATATACAAAATATTACCATTCTTTTTATATAAATTTTTTTTATCATTCATTTTTATTTCCTTATCTATAAAGATACCAATAAGTTTTTATTCTTTCTAATGTTGCACTATATTGAATTATATCATCAACACTTTTTGAAGTACTTGCTAAAAATATGCTAACAGCTATAAAAATACCTAGTAAAATCGCTAATCTAACTATGTTAGAAACAATCATAATTAATAAAGTTAGTACAAAAATATAAATAATATTTAAAATAACTAAAGATAATTCTTTTTTTTCTTTTTTAAATATCATAAATATTCCAACTAATAAAGTTACTGCAAATATAAACATACAATATTTATAGCAAACTAATGCTTCAGCTGGTGAATTTTTATAAAATAGAAATAATGGAATATATTTTTTAGGAATAATTATTAGTTCATTTCTATAATATCCTTCGAAACTTATAATATCTATTTCTTCTAAAATAAAAGCAATACAAGGTATGGAACTTAAAATCAAAAGAATAATTATAAATAATGAAAAAAATTTTAAAAGTTTATTTTTTTGATTAATAAAATAATTGATAAATACTAAAATAAATGATACAAATATTGCAAAAGAACAAATAAATAAATATAAATTATTTGTGTATTTATGCTCAATTAAATCTAATTTAGCCGTTGTATCAAACAATCCATATTTTATATAACACATAATTATTGCATATGATGCATACAAGAACATTAAAATTGCTATGACTGCACAAAAAATATGAATAAAATTTTTAAATTTACTATTTTTAAAATCTAATATTGCATCTTTTAAAATATTAATACTTCTTATTAAAAACATCTCTCTTCACTCCTTTAAATTAAATTATAAAACTTTTTTTATTTTTTGCAATGTTGATGGTCACATAATGTTTAAATTTTATTAAAAAAAGAAAAAAATAATAAAATTATGAATCAATTTAAATTATTTTTTTCCCATCTTGCATATATTCCACAAGGTAAAATCAAATTACTATCTTTCATTGTTATTCCAAGTTCATCACTAGAGATTATACCTTTATTCTTTTTACCAACTGTTAAATATAAAACATTTTCTAAAATTGTCTTAGATAACCCTGTTGAATATGAATTGATCAAAAATAATATTGGATCATCACTTAATAACTGGCCACAAAGTTCAACTAGGTTAAATAAATCTTTTTCTATGTTCCAAACTTCTTTATTTGCACCTCTACCAAAAGATGGTGGATCCATTAATATAATATCGTATTTATTACCGCGTCTTATTTCACGTTTTACAAATTTTACAACATCATCAACTAAAAATCTAATATTTCTATCTTCTAAATGATTACTTTTAACATTTTCTTTAGCCCAATCAATCATACCTCTAGATGCATCAACATGAACAACATTTGCATTTTCCATTAAAGCAGCAATTGAAGCAGCTCCAGTATATGCAAATAAGTTTAATACTTTGACTTCTCTTTTTGCCTCTCTAATTTTATTTCTAATTAAATTCCAATTATAAGCTTGTTCTGGAAATAACCCTGTATGTTTAAATCCCATTAGCTTTAAATTAAAAATCATGTCTTGATATTTTACTTGCCATGATGAAGGAATTTTATTATTTTTTATATCCCAGCATCCTCCACCCGTATTACTTCTTTTATAAACCGCGTCAACATCATACCATAATTTTTCATCACGTTTTTCATTCCAAATAATTTGTGGATCAGGTCTTAATAATTTTAAATTATTCCATGTTTCAAGTTTCATTCCATCAGCCATATCAATTATTTGATAATCTTTAAAATCATTTACTGTTTTCATTACTTATTCTCCATTAAATAAATAGTAATTGGATCAATCATTTCTAATATTCCATGAATATAGAAAAAAAATCCTAAGATAATTAATTGAATATCATTTGAATAGTACAAATTAATACATGTTATTATACCAGTTAATATAAATAAACCTAGTGTAGTTACTTTTAAAATCCACATTTTATTATGACGATCATTATAATAATCACATTTTTTTAGTTTAATTAAAGACATTAAGATAATCCAAGCAAGTAATAATAATACCATTTGTAATAAATTATTAAATAGATTAAAAGTTAAACCTAATATTCCAACTGTATAGCTTAATAAGCTTGTAAAAAGTCCTTCCATATCATTACTTTTCTTAGTTAAAACATATTGAACCATATTTAAAGTTGCATAGATCATCATTACAATAAATAAAATAATATTTATATTTGTTAAATTAAATTTTGGTAAAATTGTTAAAACTATACCTATTAGTATTAATAAAATTGCAATACTTAAATCTACTTTTTGTTTCTTTTCCATTTAAACACTTCCTTATAAATTTATTATACACTAGATTAAGATTAAACAAAAGAATCTTTTTATCATATTTACGTTGTGGTATAATATTTTTTAGGAGGAAGTTTATGAAAAAAGTTGATTTATCTAAAGAAGAATTAAAAAAGAAAGCTGATATGGTAAAAAATCAAAGTAATGGTTTTATTAATGAATTTAAAAAATTTATAATGCGTGGAAATGTTGTTGATATGGCCGTTGGTGTAATTATCGGTGCTGCTTTTGGTGCTATTATTACGGCATTTACAGATGACTTTATTAATCCATTAATTAATGGTATTGGTGGAGCTTCTATTGCAGGTAAAATTAAAATTTATGGTGGACAATATTTAAATTGGGGACACTTTTTAACTGCTGTAATTAATTTTTTAATTAATGCTTTTGTCCTTTTTATAGTTCTAAAAACTTTTAATAAGATAATGAGTATCGGTAAAAAAGAAGAAATAAAAGAGACTAAAAAAGTTAAAAGTGACGAAGTTATTCTTCTTGAAGAAATTAGAGATTTATTAAAAGAAAAAAAATAGACTTTGCTAATTCTAGCAAAGTTTTTTATTTAATAAAACCATTATGAACATATTTGGTTTCATTAACTATTATAAAAGCACTTGGATCATATTCTTTTACAATATCAATAAGTTTCTTTTCTTTTTTGTTACTAATTTGACATAATAAAAAACCATTCTTATTACCTTTTAAATCAATTATTGATACAGCAAAACCATTCTTTTTTATGGCATCTATTAACTCCAACTGGTTCTTATTTACAATAATTTCAACACCTATTATACTTTTTATAAAATTATTAGAAATATATGTTCCAATAAATGTACCAGTAGCATATCCTAGAGAATACGAAATTGGAATTATTACTGAATTTATATTAGTAACTAGTGCTTCTCTTGCAACTAAAAACCAAATAAATACTTCGATAAAAGCAAGTATGGCTGTAATATACATTTTGCCTCTTACCATAATCATAGTTCTAACAGTACCAATAGATACATCTAAAATTCTAGCAAAAAATATTTTTATACATAAAAAAACTAAATTCATGGTATCACCTATTACTAGAATAACCACTATTTAGTTTTTTATTATTTTAATATATCCATTAAATAAGGAACTATTTGTTTCTTTCTAGATACTACACCTTCCATGTAATAACCTTGAGATAAGTTTTCAATATTAAATGCTGCTTCTAAATACTTCTTAGCATCTTCTGTATAAAGAATATATGAACCATTATTAATAATATCTGTAACAGCTAGAAGAACAAAATTTAATTCTTTATTTTCAGCTATTTCACTAATAATCTTAACATAATCTTCTTTTTCTTTTAATATATCTTCATAATCTAAAGTTAATATTTGACCTACAGCAAATGAGTATTCTTCTGTATGGAATGTTTTTAAATCAGTATTAACTATTTCATTCTTACTTAAGCCTTTTAAACTAGTTCCAGCTTTAAACATATCCATAGCATATTTTTTATAATCTATTTGAGCTATTTTAGCTAAATTATTAACTACTTCTTTATCTACTTCTGTTGTAGTTGGACTTGTAAGTACTAAAGTATCAGATAAAATTCCTGATATCATTAATCCTGCTATTTCTTTTGGAATTTCAATATTATTTTCTTGAAATAATTTATAAATAATTGTATTAGTACTTCCAACTGACATGTTTCTAAAGTTAATTGGATTTTTAGTAGAAATATCACCTATTTTATGATGATCAACAACTTCTAAAATTTCAGCTTCATCAAGTCCAATAACACTTTGTTCTATTTCATTATGATCAACTAAAATTACTTTTTTACGATTTTTTTCTGAAATATCAGTAATTCTTATTAATCCCTTACAAATATTATTTTTATCAATAATTGGATAGTTGTTAAATTTTAATTTAGAACTTGTAATTAAGAAATCATCAAAATAATCATTTTGATCTAAAGTAAACATTCTATCTTCTGTAATTAAATTTTCAATATATGATGAAAGTCCAATTCTTTTAGCAGTTGTAAATGTATCATATTTAGTTTTAATTATATTTACTTTATTTTTCTTAGCAATTTCTAAATGATGAGGTTTTATATCTAACTCACCTACAATAATTATTAGTTTAACACCTTTTTCAACAGCATTTTCTATAATACTATGTCTATCACCTACAATTAAAATATCATTACTTGTTAAATTTACGAGTTCCATAAATGTTGTACTACGATATGCAGCTGCTATAATATTTCCTTCTATTTCTTCATCAAATTTAGTAATTTTAACAGCATCTAGTGTTTTTAATAAATTATCATAACTTGTTTTTAAAGTTTTATAATCACCATTAATTAAATATTTAGCTATTACTTTAGCAGTTATTAAACTTAAAAATTCATTATTATCACCAACAACTGGAATACCAGTAATATTATGATCAGTCATATATGTATATGCTTCAAGTATTGAGGCATGATGATTAATAAAATAATTCTTATGGTAATTTAGATCTTTCATTTGTAATTTAACATCATTTAAATATTTAGGAACTTTGATTTTAAAGTAGTCTAAAACATATTTAGTTTCTAAGTTAACTTCACCTAAAACATAAGGCTCACTATTAAATCCTAATTTATTTTTTAAATATGATAAAGCTATGGCACTTGTTACAGTATCTGTATCAGGGTTTTTATGGCCAAATATATATATTTTATCGTTCATTTTTACTACACTCCTTGCTACTTTAATATTATACATAAAAATCATTAAAAAAACCATATAAACTAATAGCTTATATAGTTATATTTACAATAAACTTTCAGCCTAAAGTATTTTAAAACAAAATATTTTAAATATCAAGTGAAAATTCAACAAAAAAAAGGAAAGTATTTTACTTCTACTTTCTTGTTTTGTTTAATACTGGCCCTTGTTCGTCAGTAATGGATTTTACAAGTTTAAAATCAATATTATCATGTTCTAATTCATGAGATGCTGATTCCATTAAACAATCATGACAATTTAGATTAAAATACTCACATCTATTTTTTGATAAAATACCTTTATTGCCCTCAACACACAAATCATAAGATTCCCATAATTGTACAGCTTCTAATGGAGTTAATTTTCCTTTAGAATGAATTTCATCAATTTGTTCTTGTGTGATAGAATTATAAAAATCATTTACTTTCTTTTTAACAATAATATGTTCACATAATCCTTTTAAAGCTACAATTTGACCTTTACTACCCTTAGTGTATATCGCTAAATCTATTACATCATTTTCAATATCATCTAAATACATTAAAAAGAATTTTTTATATTCATCATAGTTTTTAAAAATATACACTTCATTTTTTTGCTATCTTTAACATACATTCTTCTTTTTGTTTTAACTTCTTCTACAATCATATGCTCAACTTTTACTGATTTAGTAATATATAAATACAACCATGTCTTAAAATCTAATCGTGGTGGCTTATCAACCTTGTGAGAAAAATTTTCTAATGTTTTATCTAGAAATTCTTCTATCTCTATTTTCATAACATATACCTCCCGAATTTCTTATATTATAACACTTTTTATAATATTTTTATAATATTTTTTTAATTTTATATTATAATTCAATAACATTATTTTTTTTCAATTAAAGCTTTATTATTATCATTTATTCTTTCGTGTAATAATTCCGATTTTATTAGGCTATTTTACCAATTTTTGTGGAGACATTTTAAATTTATTACTTCCTGCTTCATTTTTAAAGGTAGCGAATTCGCCCCCTTTAAAATTTTTGTTATTCATACTTTCCCATAGACCTAAAAAAGAAATGACTTCTTTATTTCTCATCCAATCTCTAATTGGAAGTCTTGGCTCTTCTGCATCAGCATATCTTGCTAAATCAGTAAGTGATATATAATCAACATCTCCAATTCTCATTATTCCTATTTTATTATCTATAACATTTATTTCAGCTTTCACTAAATTTTTTGAAATATATAGCCCCTTTCTAAATATTCAGTCAAATTTAATTCATCATCTTCAATATCATTCATTATTTTCTTTTAAACAGAAAAACTAACATTTCTATTAGTAATTTATTCCATCGAAATTTTAAAAGTTCGAGTATCAATCAATCTGGTGCCAGTAAGGAGTAGGTCTAACAACTCCTAAGCTAAAAAGATGATAGTAACCAATAACTTACTAACTAATTACATTATATAGTATTTTTTCCAACAAAAACATTATATATTTCTTTATATCGATATCCTAGTTTTGCATATGTTGAATCAGGAACAAGTATACCTAATTCTATTAATTGGTCTATTAAAGTAGACACAGTATTTCTTGATACACCAGATTCTTCTTCTATTTCTTTTTTTGTAAAAACTATTTGGTGCATCATAGCAGGCATTATTCTATATACAGCATTACTATTTAATGTTTTTATTTTATTCATATCTCTATTATAAATACTTTTTATCATATTTATTTTAGAAATATAATTATTACATTGCTCAATTATACATTGTAAGAAAAATTTAATAAAGCCTAACATATTACCTTTTCTGCTTTCATTTAAAAATTTATGATAACTAGGTTTGTATAATTCAATTACTTCTGATAAAAACAAAATTGGTCTATCATCAGTTAATTTAGCAAGTTGTATAGGAATAAGTGCTCTACCCAATCTACCATTTCCGTCACGATAAGCATGAATAGTTTCAAACTGAGAATGTGAAATAGCTAAATTAACAAAAAGTGGATCGATAAATTCATCATTCATATATTTAAATAAATTATCCAATAATAACGGAACATCTTCAGGAAGAGGAGGAATAAAAATTGCCTCTTCAATACCACATCCTTTAGGTCCTATCCAATTTTGAATTGTTCTAATTTTTCCAGGCTCTTTTTCATTACCCCTAACACTATCTAATAGTATTCTATGAATATGATTTACAAAATGAATATCTATTTTATTACTATTTTTTAAATATTCATTTGAATAGTCAATAACTTTTTTTAAATTTTGAATTTCTAAATTATCATCACTATTAGGCATATACTTTAAATAATACATTTCATCTTGTGATATTTGAGTTCCTTCTATTTGTGTTGATTTTAAACTTTCACTTAAAATAATAGAGTCAAGAAAAAAACGTGAATCAAAATCAAGATTTTTCAAGTAAGATTTATATTCTCCATATTTTTCATTAGCTTCTGAAATTAATTTTAGTAATTCTTTGTCTATGTTATACTCGATTGGTAATTCTTTTACTTTAAATGGTTCCATTTTCATCACCTAATTAAATATTAACATATCCAAATAGAAAAGTAAATAAAATGCACAGTATTTTAAAATTATTGTGCATTTTTCCAATTTTTTAACATTTTTTGCACAATCAAAGTGCATTTATATAAAGTTCG